>CAYHAJ010000290.1:0-6075 GCA_964354535.1 uncultured Pirellulales bacterium | reverse complement strand
GACGCCCTGGACCAGCTCCATGACGAAGTAGGGCCGGCCGGTCTCCGTCGCTCCGGCGTCGAGGACCTTGGCGATGCTGGGATGGTCCATCAAGGCCAAAGCCTGCCGCTCCGCCTCGAAGCGGGCAATCACCTGGCGCGTATCCATGCCCAGCTTGATGATCTTGAGGGCCACCTTGCGGCGGATTGGTTCCTGCTGCTCGGCCATGTAGACCACCGCCATGCCGCCTTCGCCGATCTTCTCCAGCAGCTTGTAGCGGCCGATGATGGTGCCGGGCTGTTCCGTCACGGCTTCCTTCAGGATCGGCACTTCGACGAAGGGGGGCGGCGTCTCCAGGAACTGGCCGGCACGGTCATGGGCCTTGAGCAACGCTTCCACGCGGGCACGCAACCTGGGGTCGCCCGCACAAGCGGATTCCAGGTACCCGGATCGCTCCGCTTCGCCCGTCCTGCTCCGGGCTTCACTGTAAATCGCTTCAATATCGTTCCGTTCGGGAGACATCCTGAGATTCCTGCGACGTACGGGCGAATGATCATTCGCCCCTACAAACAATGCGACGTCGAGGCGCCGCGCGCCTCACAAGAAAAGATAAAAACCCAAGTCAAGCCGCAGATTTCACAGATTCTTGGGAAGGGACTGACAACTGCCCAAAGCCGGTGTTCTTCCAATCTGCACTGCAAAGCCGCAATATCTTGTTTCTTTACCAGCTTTCTGAGGGGACATGCCGTAAGTCTCCAGGCGTAAATGAGTTAAAAGATCCACAGATTACCCAGCCCGGCCTTCGGCCGGAACCAAATCCATTCTCTCGCCAAGACGCCAAGAGCGCCAAGAAAGCGAAACCAGATTTGTCTTCTTCCCTTGGCGATCTTTGCGTCTTTGCGCGAGAAATAAGTCTTTTTGTTATTCCGGCTTACATCATGCCGCCAGAATCATCTGGAAATACTTTTCAGTTGTTACGGGTTAGCAATACAGATTTTCGCAGATTCAAGAAGGAGGAAAGAGGCCCGCCGTTGTCGATTCTCTTCCTCTTCTTCTTGCTCTTTGGTCTTTCTTGAAAATCTGTGGTAATCGGCGAAATCTGTGGATGACTCGTTTTGGCTACGGCCGAGGGCCGGGCTGGGAAAATCTGCGTCATCTGTGGACCCTCCGGTTTCTTTGCGAGTTAGTCGGCGCCGTTCATCTCGTGGAACAGCCAGGCCTGGGCGTAGGACCAATATCGACTGGCCGTCGCCCGCGAGATGCTCAGGGCCCGGGCCGCTTGCTCCTCCGTCAGACCGGCGAAATAGCGCAATTGCACCAATTGCGCCTTCCCGGGGTCTTCCCGCGCCAGCTTGGCCAGGGCCTCGTCGAGGGCCAGCAGATCATCCACCTGTCGGTCCAGGGCGATGTCGGTCTGTAGGGGCGAATGATTATTCGCCCCTACCGTCCGGCCGTCACTATGTTTGAGCCTTTTCTTGCGGCGGGCGTTCTCCACCAGGATTCGGCGCATAGCCTCTGCGGCCGCCGCAAAGAAATGGCCGCGATTCTCCCAACTTTGGGGCTCATTTCCGACCAGCCGGAGATATACCTCATGGACCAGGGCGGTCGCTTGGAGGGTCTGCCCCGCCGGCTCATGAGAGAGCCGCTGCGCCGCCAGCATACGCAGTTCCTCGTAGACCAGGGGCAAGAGTTCGTCCGTGGCTTTCGCGTCCCCCCGTTCGATGGCGTTCAAGATGCGTGTGACATCGCTCATGCCGACTCCCGTAGGGGCGGCCCCCTGTGGCCGCCCAAACCCCAGGGCAGGCACGACGAGGGACCCCAAACGCAATACATCGCGTTTGGGAACCCGGCCTGCCTCTACTGGACCTCCGGCGGCGGCACGACCCGGCCGGCTTGTTGCGCTACTTGGGCCTCTTTCTCGTAGGTGCCGTAGAAGGGGACGTTGGCGTCGAGCCAGAGGCACAGTCGCAAGTAGTCCTCCTGGGGCAATTGTACGTGCTGCTTGTGCGTGGTGTCCTGCAAGACTTGCAGCAGTCGGCTCTCGTCGGCGCCGCTGTGGCCCGGCTGGGTCCCGATCTCCCGGATCGACTTGCCGCCCCATTCGTACCAGCGGACATACGGACGCAGGCTTTCGTACGATCGGGTGAAGGTGTTCACAGGCTCCCCTGTCAAGGCGGGCGGGGCTTTCAATTCTCCCCTGTTTCCATCATGGCAGCGCACGCAATGCCGATCGAGGACCGGCTGGACCAGGAGGGGATAGCTCATGGGTCGCGTCCCCCGGGGGCCCGGCTCGATCTGCGAAGGCGGCCGACGCAGGGCCACCATGTCGCGTCGGCCGGAAGATGTTGCGCCGGGCGGCTCGTGGCAGCCGAGGCAACTGCGCTGCTCGCCGGTGTGCAGATAGGTGATGCTCCGCATGGTCTGCACCGCGTGGCCCGCCTCGTCCACCGCTTGGAAATAGAGCGGCTTGCCCGCCGGGGCGCGGAAGTACGCGGAGCCGTCCGCCTCGACCGGCACCGTGCCCAACATCAGGCGGGCGCTCTCCGCGTTGGCATAACCCAGACGTGGCTGGTTGGCGACGTGCGTGGACGTCTTGGGAAGCACCTGGAAGACGCGCAGGTGCCGGATCGGCCGCTCAGGGGGCAGCGGCAGGAAGCTCTGACGCACGTCCGTGAGGATGAACTCGCCCTCATGGGTCGCTACCGTGGGGGTCGTGTTGGCGAGGATGGGCGGCTTCGGCCGCGGTGCCAGAGGAATCGGGTACATGGAGGAGAACTCCGGGTCCCGGTAGAGCAGCTCCATATTGCCGAAACGGTCGAAGTAGTACAACCCCGTGTAGTGGTCCTTGTCCACCTTGGGCCCCATGCCCGGCAGGGGCTCAAAGCTGAAGGCGATGAGGAAATATTTCTCCGACAGGGGCCAGGGGCTGTGGAACCAACTCTTGGGCCAACCGACGCCTTCCGGGAAGCACACCTCCGGGGTCAGGACCTCGAGCGATTCGAAGCGATCTTCGCACGTTGTCGCATCGAGCCGGTATTTGTCCGGATCGACGAGCACCAGCGAGCCACCGACGTTGGCATGGTGCGCACCGGCGATGAACGCCACCTTGTTCGACCCCGGAATCGCGTGCGGCTGGTAACAGGCGTTGATCCGCTGCGTGTAATTGCCGAACAAGATGCTCGTGCTTGTCCCATCCGGATGGGTGACCCACAGCCCGTGATAATTGGCCGCGGACCGGTCCACGTAGTCCCAGCGTGTATAGACGATCTGCCCATCGTTCAGCACGGCGGGGTGCCATTCATTGGTCTCGTGAAAGGAGAGAATCCGGACGTTTCTGCCGGAAGAATCCATGCGGTGCAGGGTGTAGGAGGGCAGTGGCTCCCAGGGGTTGTGACAGCGGCCGAAGCCGCCGCGCCGCGTGGACATGAAGGCGATGCCGCCGTCCGGCAGGGGACAGGGATCGAAGTCGTCGTTGCAGCCCTCGGTGAGTTGCCGCAGATTCTGCCCATCGATGTCCACGGCGTAAATGTGAAAGCACCGGCGCTGCGGGGAGTAATAGTCCGGCTTGACTTCCGCCCGCTCGGAAAAGGCGAAATAGATCGTCTGGGCGTCGTAGGAAAGTGCGAGCGTCGTGTAGTTGCCTTTCGGCAGGCGACCGCCGATCAGATCGCGGATGGCGAGCGACCGCCCGGGCTGCTCCAGGATGTAGATCCCGCCGCCGGCGATGTCCCCATAGTCATAGAAGTAGCCGAGGTACTCATGGAGCATCTGGCAGATGAAGCGCCGGCGCTTCATGAACGTGATGGGCTTGCCGGCGAGCAGGGGATTCTTCAGGGCCGCGCTCCGCGTCACGGATCGGATTTGGCGATACAAGGCCAGCCGGCCGGCCTCGTCGAGTTGATCGGCCCGGCGTGCTTCTTCTGCGAGCGCTGCGATCTCTGTCGCTTCCTTTTCGAGCCTCGGAGGCTGGCCCATGTGCGACAGATCGTCGAGCAGAGCCCGGGCCCGCCGGTAGGCATCGGCAAGGGCCGCTGGTTCCTGCGGTGCTCTGCCATGCCGGCGTTCCTGCGCGACCCAGTCGTCCTGGACGAGGGCCTGGAACTGGTCGTCGCGAGGCTCGGCTCCCCCACCCCAAGTCGTCCCCAGGCACAGGGACAGCAGGATTACCGAAGGAATCGTGAAACCGTGTTTGCCGAGATCCGCCGACATTCCTTTCACCCCTTCAAGCAACGACGGGCTCAAGTCTGCCCGACCATCCTCCAGCTTACCGGATTGATGCGGCCGGAGCAATCCTCACCTGTTCCCATGCAGCGCAAACGCACGGTCGTCTGGCAGACCCCGTCCATGTCATTGCGAGCGGAGCGAAGCAATCTCCCGACTCGCGAAGAGAGATTGCTTCGTTGCTGCGTTCCTCGCAATGACATACAGGGAGCCACCGAACGATTTTGTGTTCATCCTCACGTTGCCCATAAGAGTATTGAAGCGTGTGTCCCGGCGGGGTAGAATCCCGCCCAAAGGCCCACACGTTAAGTTTAGGAGACCGCCGATGAAAACACGTCTTGTTGTCCTCTGTGTTCTATCTCTGGTTGTTGCTCTGTTGATCGCTTCGCCTGTGCCGGCGGGCAACGCCGCCGGACTTAAGGCCGGCGCCGCCCGGATCGACATCACGCCGGACAAGCCCGTGAACATGTCCGGTTACGCCGGACGCAAGGGTCTGTCCACCGGGGTCCACGATCCCCTGTCCGCCCGCGCTGTGGCGTTCGAGGTCAACGGCAAACGCTTGGTCCTGATCTCCGTGGACATCATCGGCTTCTATGAGGAGGTCGGGGGCGTGATGCGTCAGGCGATTCAGGACGAGTGCCACTTGCAGCCTTCGGAGTTGTTCCTCTGCGGCATTCATACGCACGCTGCTCCCACACCGACCCTCAGTCGTGAGCGCGCCCACGAGAACAACGTTGCGTACACCGAGGCCCTCAAGCCGAAGCTCGTCGAGGTCGCGCGCAAGGCGCTGGCCAATCTGGAGCCGGTGAAGCTGGGCGTCGGGGTCGGCTCCTGTCCGGTCGGGGGAAATCGCCGGGAGCTGCGGATCACGAACAATGGGGAAAGTTCCATCGTCCTGGGCCGCAACCCCTACGGGACGACGGATAAGGAAGTCCTCGTGGTGAAGGTCGCCAAGGCGGACGGCACGCCGCTGGCCGTCATGTTCGACTACGCGACGCACGGCACCGCGCTCGGCACCGGCAACCTTACGATCAGCGGCGATGTGCCCGGCCTGGCCGAGCAGTTCGTCGAGAAGATCCTGGGCTCGGACGTGGTGGCCCCGATCTTCATCGGGGCTTCGGGCAACATCGATCCGTGGTTTCGTGTGCTGAACAAGATCAACGAAGAGCCCGGCTGGATTCCGGAGCCGGTCCTCCTGGGGACGTTCCTGGGCGAGGAGGTCGTGAGTGTCTACCGGGCGATCCGGCAGACCGATTCGGTCGACAAGATCGCAACGAACTTCGTGACGCTGCAACTGCCGGTCAAGCCGCCGACGGACCCTTCGGCCAAGAAGAGTGAAGGACCCGGCACGCGTCCGCTCAATGTCACGGTGGCCCGGATCGGCGACATCGCCTTTGTCGGACTCGGCGCCGAGGTGTGCACGGAGATCGGCCTGGCGATCAAAGCGGGCTCGCCCTGCGAGCGGACCTTCGTCATCACGCATTGCAACGGGTCCGCCAGCTACCTGCCCACGAAGGAGATGTACGTGCAGGGGGGCTACGAGGTCAACACCAGCCCCTTTGGCCCGCAGGCCGCCGAGATCGTGATCCGCGAAGCCATTCGTCTGCTGCAGGATCTTTAAGCCGTACCAACCGGCTCCTGTTGTCATCCTGAACGCCGCGCAGCGAAGTGAAGGATCTGGGTCACAAACGAGCGAAGACCTGAAATTCGCAGGCCAGATCCTTCGCTTCGCTCGGGATGACAGTCCCGGAAATCCGGACGTGATTCTTCGGCCGGTCGTAAGGCAGCGGGCAGGAATTCGGGAGCCTGTCGTCGCTCGACTCTCCGAGTCGGGGCTCCGCGACCACCCGACCAAGAGCGTCGGGCTGCTTTTCT
>CAYHAJ010000289.1:0-20024 GCA_964354535.1 uncultured Pirellulales bacterium | reverse complement strand
CTCGGACGCCTGCCGGGAAGGGTTCCAAGGCGGGCCCATGGTCCTTTCGGTCTTCCATTATCCGTTTCTTCCCGGCCGGAGCCTCAGGCAAGCTGCATGAAGCCGACTTTTGTCGCAGGCGTCAAACAAAGCCAATTCGGGCACAGAGCGAGCAAGGGCAAGTGCTTTATGGAAAGAGGATTAAGACCAATTGGGCGAGTACATGGTCTCGGCAAAACAAAGCCAATTGGCCTGGACTGTCTCGCCAAACAAAGCCAATCGGCGGCGGCCCGTTGTACAAACAAAGCCAATTGGGGAGAAGTTTGAAGTTTGAGGTGTGAAGTGTGAAGTGCGAAACAAAGCTAATCCGAGCCCGGCGGCGCGACCGGGGGGCCAATCATGCGAAACAAAGCCAATTCCCGGCGGGCAGGAGAAGCCGCCGTTCCATTCTTCCATCGTTGCAGCGTGCCAGGCCCGAGCCGATCGTGCAGAACAAAGCCAATTGTCGCCGGGCGTTCGGAGCTGGGCGCGCATCGGCAGACCTGGGACTCCCCGCCGGGGATCTATTGTGCGAAACAAAGCCAATTTGCCCCCGGATGGGCGGAGATGGATGCGGAGCGGCCTTCGACCGGAACCGAGGCGTTTATCGCTTTATGGGTGCCAGCGGGGAGAGGGACCGAGCGTGCGAAACAAAGCCAATTGCCGTGCAAGGACTACAGGAGCCGCCGGCCAGCAGGGCTTCGGCGAAACAAAGCCAATTTGCGCCCGTCCGGCCGATCCGATGGGCCTAGCATCCGCGACCGTACGCCGGCCACACCCCCACGCTCTGCGGCCGTGAAGAAAAGGTTGCGGCGGTGGCGGCGGTGGCGTACAATCCCGCGTTTGGACTGGGGATTTTGAAAGGGACCGTGGATGAACTATGACGTGGCTGACTTGGCGTTGGCGTCGGAAGGGAAACGCAGGATTCTGTGGGCGGACAATGACATGCCCGTTCTGGCGGCGATTCGGGAGCGGTTCGCGCGGAGTAAGCCGTTCCAGGGCAAGAACATGTCCGCGTGCCTGCATATCACGGCGGAAACCGCCAACTTGGGGCGGGCGCTCAAGGCGGGCGGGGCCAATCTGGTCCTGTGCGCATCGAATCCGCTGAGCACGCAGGATGATGTGGCGGCTTCGCTGGTGAAGGACTTTGGGATTCCGGTGTATGCTATTCGCGGCGAGAATCGGGCGACTTACTACAAGCATATCAATGCCGCGATCGACCACGAGCCGGCGATCACGTTCGACGACGGGGCCGACCTGGTCCACGAGATGCACACGAAGCGCAAGCAGGACGCCGAGCGGATCATTGCCAGTATGGAAGAGACGACCACCGGCGTCATTCGGCTGCGGGCTATGGATCGGTTAGGCAAGCTGAAGTTCCCGGTGATCGCGGTCAACGACGCCAAGAGCAAGCACCTGTTCGACAACCGCTACGGCACGGGGCAATCGACGCTGGACGGCATCATTCGCGCGACGGATTTCCTCGTGGCCGGGGCAAAGGTGGTCGTGGCCGGCTACGGCTGGTGCGGCCGCGGCTTCGCCATGCGGGTGCGCGGGATGGGGGCGATCACGATCGTCACCGAGGTCGATTCGACCAAGGCGCTGGAAGCGGCGATGGACGGCTTCTTGGTCATGCCGATGAAAGAGGCGGCCAAGATCGGCGACGTGTTCGTGACCCTGACCGGCGATAAGCACGTGCTCCGGCCGGAGCATTTCCGCGTGATGAAGGACCGCGCCGTGGTCGCCAACAGCGGGCATTTCAACGTCGAGATCGACATCCCCGGCCTGGCCAAGATGAGCAGCAAGATCAATCGCGGCGTGCGGCAGCACGTCGATGAGTATGTCGTGGGGCGGAACAAGCGCATTTACCTCCTCGGCGAGGGCCGACTGATCAACCTGGCGGCGGCCAAAGGCCATCCCGCCAGCGTGATGGATATGAGCTTTGCGACGCAGGCCCTGCAGGCCGAGTGGGTCTGCAAGCACGCCCGCAAGCTTCAGGCGCGCGTCTACGACGTGCCGTCGGAGATCGAAGACCAGGTGTGCTGGCTGAAGCTCAAAGCGATGGGGATCGCCATCGACACGCTGACGCCGGATCAGGTGGCCTACCTGGCCTCCAGCGGCGAAGGAACATAACGATTTCGGATTGCGGATTTCGGACTGCGGATTCGACTCGCGTAGTCGGTCCGCCATCCGCGATCATCAGTCCGCAATTGGCAAGTCATCGTTATGGAGAACAGAGAGCTCGAAAAGTCACCGAAGACGCCGAAGACGTTCCTGACGGTCGGTCCCACGTTGCACTACAGTCACCGGAACGTGCAGTTCTACTGGCTGTTGGCGGCCTTCATGTTCGCGCTGACGTGCCTGTTCTGGTCGCGGATCGTTTCGGGGACGTTCTGGGCCTTCGATTTCGAAGCCCAGACCATCCCCGATTTCCACAATCTGGGCCAGGCCACGATTACCGGCGTGAGCATCTTCGAATACCCCTGGCAGATTATCGTCCTGGGTCTGCTGATGGGGATCCTGGCGGTGGTCCCGGTGCTCGTCGCCCAATTGCTGAGTTTCGGACACAGCTTCCTCTTCGTGCTGGCCGTCTTCTTTCTGGCAAATCTGCCGGGCTTCGCGGTCTTTCTCATCGTCAGTTGTTTCGCGGCGGCGGTGCGGCCGCTGCGGTTCCGCTCGCGGATCATCGCCATCGCTTTGTGCCTGGCCCCGCAACTGGTCTATTGGGGAGCGTTCGGCGGGGCCCGCGGCGTGGAGCCGCTCGAATGGGGTTTCTCCTTTGCCCCCTGGATTTGGGCGTGGCTGACGGGCATGACCGTCGCTGGCATCGTGCTGGCCATCGGTCACTACACCCGGTACAAGCCCGGCCTGATTTGGACCTTCACGACCACGACCTTGCTGCTGGCGCTGACCGTGTTCGGCTCGGCCATCGGCTTCGACGAGCTGGACTATCAGCTCTACGTGGCGCGGAACAATCCCGAAGAAGTCCCGGAGTTCCGCGACCACGGCATCCGCGAGGCGCTGGACAAGACGATCAGCGATCCGACCGAAAAGGAGTACCGTAAGGCGTTCTCCTATCCGACCGAGATCATCCCGCTCCGGGAGGAGATCAAACGGGAGATTCAGATTTCTCTGGCGCGGGACAACCGCTGGCCGGAGGGGCTGATCGTGTCCGAGGAGTTGCAGTACGAGGATAAGCGGAAGTGGTTGAACGAGCAGTACGATCAGTTCATTCACCCGTCGCAGCCACGCTGGATGCCCGCGGCGATCTACCGGAGGATCATCGAGCGCCGGTCCCGGAGCCAGCGTATCCAGATTGCCCTGTATTATAAGGCGATCCTGAACGAGTACACACCGGACCTGCGGCGGTTGGGACAGGACGAGACCCTCCATTTCTCCAGCGACTACGTGCAGAAGCCGTCGTCGCGGATCTGGCTGCACCTATGCAGCGATTCCCGCTATAACCACAGCCCGGAATCGGCGGAGGCCCGCTGGCGGGCGGCGAAATTGCTCGTCAGTCCCAAAGGTTTGGAAAAGGCCCGGGCGATCCTCGCGGAGGCGGAGGCCCTCATTCGGGAGCGCGAGACGCGTCAGCCCCGGCCCGGCGTGGCACCGAGCGACGGTCTGTTCAGTGCCTTCCGACGCCCGCCGGACACGGTGATGACGCCGATGAAGTTACGCGAGTTGCAGGGGAGGATCTATGAGTTGCAGATGCTCCTCGGGGAGGAGAATCTGGCCGGGGGAGAAGGCACCTTGGCGCGGCTGGCGGAGTTCGTAGTGCTCAATCCATACAGTCTGGAGTACGAGCGGCAACTCGATGCCCTACTGGCACAGGCGGGGGAGAAAGATGGGCTGCGCGATAACCTCCTGCTGGCCAAGACGAAGTTGATCGCCGACGATCAGCATCGGGCGCAGCGCCTGAGCGAACTCAGCCGCCAGTACCAGAACACCGACGGGGGTATGCAGGCGTTGTACGAACTGACACGTCTGAATATCCGGTTGTATCAGCGCGAATTGAAGCGGGAGAACCTGGTAGCGGCCCGCGACATGCTGACAAGCTTTCAGAGCCTGTACCCCAACAGCTTCTACACGCCGCAGGTCAAGAAGAACCTCCTTGACCTGCCCCCGACCGACTGACGTCAATACGGGCCCATGCCGCCCATGCCTTCGTAGCCACCGTAGCCGCCCATGCCACCGTAGTCGCCCATGTCTTCGTACATGCCCATATCCTCGTAGCCCTCCATCCCTTCCATCCCGGGCATCCCGCCTCGGCGACCGCGCGTGCCGCCCTTGTTGAAGGCCCGGAACGGCTGTGGCTCCCGGCGCTTCTCCGCCTGCACGTACTGATAAGCCGCCGCCAGATCCCTGGGCCAGTTCGTCGCGCTCACCGGCATGTGCTCGAGGTCCGTGCCGTCGCCCGTAAAAAGCATGTCGTTGTACAGGCGGGGCCGCAGGTTCGGCGCGTTGCCCCAGTCATTGACTTGAACCAGATCGACAAGGACCTTGCCCGTGCGGTAATCGATCACTTTGGGCACGTTCTGCTGTTCGGGGCTGGTGGGCATGTAACCCGGCATGGCCCCCATCCCCATGGGACCGCCGGGCGGCATCCCCGTGATGCGGTCGGAGCCCGCCCCCGGCGGGTAACCGTAACCATAGCCGCCTGCCATGCGCATCCGGTCCTTCGTCCGCCTGTCGTCTTCCTTCTTCGGCTCCATCTCCTTGCCGATCGCTTCCCCAATCCGCACCTGGAAGTTCTCCGAGCGCCAATAGCCGAGGGCATAACGGGCCACTTCCACCGTCGCCGTTTTCGCCTTATCCTGAACGTCCTTGGCAAACAGATAGAGTCGCTTCTGGATCTCGACCGGTTTGGTCACCGGGGAGTAGGGACTCCACAGAATGACCTGGTCGTTCTTGGTTATGTCCCGCTCGACGAACTGGCCGGTCCCGGCCACGGGGTTGAAGACCCCGAGGCGGACGCGGTATTGATAGGTCTTGCCCGGCTCGACCGTATCGTCGAATACCCAGAACAGCAGCGGCTTGGCCCGCTTGGACAGGTCCTCCCGATAGCCAATCATATCCTGCGAGAACTCCCAGTAGACCTCGTTCGTCGAGGATTTGCGCCGCATCCCGGTCTCGCCTGGCATGCCGTACATCATGTCGCCGCCGTAGAGGTCGCCCGGTCCGCCCCGTTTGGTCCCCCGGCCCCGGCCACCCTGCATCATCGGATCGCCGGGCATTCCCTGACCGCCGGCCATGCGGCCGCCCCGGCCGCCGCGTCCTCCCTGATTGTACATCATGTCACCGCCCTGCATGCCGCCGGGGGTGTTGCGGCCGCGGCCCGCGCCCGGGGCCCCGCGACCCGATCCCGGCGTTTGGCCACCGTACATCCCTCCTCCCTGTCCGCCGCGGTTCATCGCATCCCGCCGGGGATCCGTGGTCGTTTGCTTGCGGTCCTTTTCCTTGTCATCCCGTCGTTTCTCCGCCTCCACCTTCCGCTGCAACTCCTTGTACTTGCCATAGTAGGTGGGCGGGAACCACTCTTCTTCCGCGGAGGCGATCTGATAGGATTCCGGCTGGAGCAACTGGGTCGTCGTGAACTCACTACCAAACTGCACCAACCGCACGCCGAGCCCACCCGTCGGCAGGTCCGCGAGGCGATCGATCGGCCGGAACAGCTCCCGATTGGCTTCCACGCGACTCCGCGGCACCGGCTGCCAGTTGCCCCAGGAGCCATCTTCCAGCAATTCCTGCCGCTGCAATTGCACCGCGGCAAAGATCGGCCTGGCCAGGCAGGGATCGCGCCACTCTTCCTTCTGGACGTCCACGCCGGCAAAGCTCGCCTGGTACCGGCGATACAACTCCACCACGTCGAACTTGCCCTCCACCGTCACCAGATCGATATCGTTGGGCTCGGTCGCCACCTTGTCATAGGTGTTCTGCGCCGTGACGTCCTGCAGGGGGACATACGCGGCCGCGCGCAAATGGCTGATTCCCACATCCGTCACGTCCGGAATCAAAGGCAGGCGGTACTTGCGATCGGTGGGCGGCCGGTTCGCCGAGACGAAAACCGGCCTCGTCGGAGCGTCCACCTTGATGAAGCTCAGCGGTGAATCGAACAGGCCGGCGAAGCCCTTCGGCAACGGCCGGTCGATGATGCCCTCAATCACCGCTTCCTTGGCGCCGATCGGACCGTCGAATTTTCTGGCGTACGCCTTCCCGGTCCCCTTCTTGCTCTCGCGCAGCTTGCTTTGCAGCGGCTGCGCCTTTTGCTCGTAGATATGACGATCGATCTGGCCCGGGGTGAACGCTTTGCCGGTTCGCTCGACCGTCAGGACATTGGGGCTGAAGATCACGCGCGTGAAGAACAGCCAGACACACGCGGCGCCCACGATGCCGAGCACGAGCTTCTCGACATGGTTCTCGCAGAACTGTCCGATTTTTCCCAGGAGGTCCTTCATGGTATTGATCCCACCCTAACACCCATGGTTCACTTCATTTTGGGGCCCGACGCCGCGCTGGTGATGTCTTCCCCAATCTCCTTCGGCTGTAGTTTGGCGTAGGCCGGCACGTAGAAGAGGTACTCGCAGATCACGTCCACGCTGACCACTTCCTCCTCCCCGTATTGGAAACCGCTGTGGTCGAAGTCCTCGCGGTCGACCGGGCTGATGGTACTCTCGAGAATGCTGATCTGGTTGTGCTTGTACGTCTGCTCCGGCTGGTCACCGTACCAGCCGCGGAACTTGTGGCTCTTGGCGCTGCACAGTCCCTGCATGAAGTGCATCGCGTCGGCGGCCCGGACCACCACCGTGACCTCGAAGTGCATCACATCCATGACCGCATCCGCGGCCGAACTGCTGAAGCGGCCGGTGAGGGGCGTTCCCGTCATCGCATTGCGGATGCTCGTGACGTAGTTCGGCGTCTGCTTGTCCTTGGGCACCATCATCCGCCGTCCCCGGCCGATCATCGACCGCCCGCCGCGCGACTGGGTGAAGACGACGCTCATGATCCGCTTGACGGGAGACTTCAGCACATGATCCGCCTCCTGGTTCATCATCTGGACCGTCGTGCCGACGTCTTCGAGCATCCAGTACGCCATCTGCCAGTACCAGGCGTCTTTGGTGGCCTTGTCCCACTCCTCGAATTTCCAGTCGCTCCAGTAGACGTAGCCGCCCAGATCGATCGGGTTGACATAGACTTTCATCCCTTTGGCGCGGTCTTCGCAGACTTTCTCGACGATCTTGCGGTCCGTGTCGTTCATCCGGCGGAAACTCCAGCCCCGATTGAACTGCCCCTGGGTGCCGGTTCGGCCCATGCCCATCCCCGTGGACATCCGGTTGCGGCCGGACAGGGAGCGCGGGGACGCGCTTTCCAACGCGGCGTTGATCTCCACGTCCGTGGGCGGAGCCCCCGCCTTGAGATTCTTGAGCATCGTCTCGACCCCGGCGAGATATTTCTGGCGGAACGGATCGAACACCAACTGGGAGGTCTGATTCGGGTCCGCGAACACCTGGTAATCGAGCAACTCCCGCATCGTGGTATGCACGATCAGGTCGTTCATATCCTTGGCGTCCTGCTCGTAGGCTTTGATATACGGCTCCAGGGCCTCCGCCCGGGCCGCCTCGTTCACCTCTCGGATCAGACGGTCGATCTCCTGGCTCGCCTTCACGCTCTGCTCGTCGATCTGCCGGCGCAGCTTGCCCGACAAGAGCGTCGTCGGAACGAACATCAGAATCGCCACGAGCGCGATGCCGATCGGCACCAGCAGGGCGAGATTATTCTTGAGAACGCTCAGCTTTTTGAAAACACTAAGAAGACTGAGCAGAGTTTTGAGATCGATATTCGGTGAACTCATCTGTCTACCTACCTCTATCAGCCGGATTCCTCAGGGCCTTACGCTAATCGATTCCCGGCAACGACTTCGCCCGGGGCGATGCCTTCGGCGCCGGCGCCGGACTGGGCGCGGCCGGACTGGGCGCGACCATCGGACTCATCCCCGGGGCCGCCCCGGTGGGAGGCGCACTCTTGGGCGCGTCCGTCCAGACCATCTTGAATTGCAGGCGGAACCAGTAGTCGTGGACTTTCTTTATCGGTTTGCCCGTGTTGTCGTACTTGGGATTGCCGTACGGGTCTTTCTCGGGTTCGGCACTGATGATCTCTTTGGTCATCGGATCGACCAGAATCCACGTCCCATTCTGCTGGCCCATGCCCATCCCGTACATGTTGGCCGTGGCGGTCGTGCCGGGGGCAGGGGCATCGGGAATGAACTGCCACTCCCCGATGCCCGTGGGAATATCCGTGTCCGGGTCCGCCGGTCCCTTGGTCAGGATGAACTGCGTCCCCCCCTTGTCGAACACCTCGAAGGGGCTGTCGACATCCAGGTGCAGGAATTGTTTGAGATTCTCCAGCCGCGTGACAAATCCCCACTTGCTCCGGTTACCCTTCACGTCCGGCGGGTCCAGCAGGGCCCCGATGTCCTGGTAAGGGCTGTAGCCTTCGATGGAGATGACGAAGCCGGACGACTTCTGCGCCGCGGCCGTAGTCCCCATCATCTGCTGCATGTAATCGGCGCCGTAGATCTCCGCCATCTGCTTCATCATCTCATCGTCGTAACCTTCCCCCTCTTCCATCTGGGCGTCCCGCATCAGGGCGTCCCGGCGCATGCTGGCGCTTTGCCGGAATTGGGCCTTTTCCAGGTCGTCCGTGTAATAGACCGAGATCGTCGTCAGAAAGAGCTGCTTGCGCGCCGGACGCGGCACCTGCTTGACCTTGGTCGCGTCGCCCCGCGCGAAGGCTTCGAAGAGGTCCTTCTGCTCCGGATTGGTCTGGGCGTTCGGCAGCGCGGAGATGATGATCTCATGGAGCTTCGGAATGACATCCCGATAACGGAACCACTCGAAGTCCTTCTTCATCCGGTCCAGATAGTCCTGTTCCAAGGTCTGGATGCCCTCGGTGTTCGCGGTGACCGCCTTGGCCTCGTTCGCAACGCGTTTGATCTGGTCGCGCGTGCTGGTGTTCCGCGTGTAGTTGATCTTGTCCAGCACGACCCGGCCCAGACACGCCGCCGAAACCGCCAGCAGCATCACCGCCGCCCCGACGAAGTACTTCATCTTGCCTTCCCAGGCCAGCGCCCGGGTCTTGCTCTTCGGCAGCAGGTTGCTCTCGATGCGGGCCATGCCCAAACCCTGCAAGCCGAGCCCGTAGATGACGCCGAAGTCACTGACATTCTCGTGGAACTTGGCGGCCGAGACGCCGGCGCCCACCGCCAACCGCTTGAACGCGTCGGGCTTCTCGACCGGAAGCTGGAGCGTCTGGCTGAGGTACTTGACCAGGCCGCGCAGCCTCGTGCCGCCGCCCATGGCGATCACGCGCGTCACTTTCACGTCGGGGTTCGAGCTGGTGAAGAACCCGAGCGACCGTTGGACCTCGCCGCTCCAGTCGGTGAAGACCGGCCGCATCGCCTGGAAAATCTGCCGGGCGTATTTGCTCACCGGGGCCGTCCGCTTGAGCTTCTCGGCCTTCTCGAAGCTGAGCTTGAAGGTCTCCGCGATGGCGTTCGTGAAGGCATTGCCCCCCATCATGATGCACCGCTGCCAAACGCTGGAGGCGGTGCAGACCACCAGATCGGTGCTCTCGGCGCCGATGTTGACGATCACGGTGGCTCGTTTTTCGGAGCCGACCAGATCCGGCCGGTCGAACAGCAGATAGTTGTAGAGCGCCATCGGCGCCATCTGCACGTAGCTGACTTGCAGCTCTTCCCGCTCGAAGGACTCCAGCGCCGAGTTGACGACCTCATTCTTGATCGCGAACAGCCCGACTTTCTTCTCCGAGCTGTCCGGATCGCTCATAAGCTGATAATCCCACTGCACTTCGTTCATGTCGAAGGGGATTTGCTGCGCCGCCTCGAAGCGGACGATCTCGGGCAGCCGCTTGGCCTCCACGGGGGGCAGCGTCACAAACCGGGCAAAGCTGTTCTGGCTGGGGACGGAGATGATGATGGGGTCGTAACTGAGGTCATTGCGCTGGACGAACTGCCGCAGGGTGATGGCGACCAACTCCTCTTTTTCCGCGGCACTGACCCCGCTCGCCAGGATCTTGCCATGAGGAATATTATCGAACCCGATGACCTGGACCGCCTCCCCCACCGCCATCAGGTGCAGCGCCTTCAGCGAATTGTTGCCCAAGTCGATTGCCCAAACCGCATCCGATGCTGCCGCCATGACAAACCTCCCGCTCTGCGATCAGCGTACTTGTTAGCGCGTTGGTCTTGTAAACAGTACCCAGTACGCTACATTATATCATATGCTTCACAGCTTCGCCATCTTAACTCTCGGCTGCAAAGTGAATCAGTACGAGAGTCAGCAAATTCGCCAACTTCTGGAGACCTTCGGTCTGATCCAGGTTGACGCGGCGCAAGCGCCGCAACTCGTTGTCGTCAACACCTGTTGCGTGACACATACCGCCTCGGCCAAGAGCCGGCACCTGCTCCATCAGGCCCAAAAACACGGTCCGGCCGCCGTCGTCCTCTGTGGCTGCCTGCCCACAGTCGAAACGGACGAACTGAAAGCCATCGGGGAGAACGTCCATGTTGTCAAGAACCGATGCGACTTGACGGCGACGCTGCGCCGCTTGGTCCACACCGAATCCGGGCTCCCAAACCCGAAATATGGGGTTTGGGGACCCTCGACCACCCCAGATTCGGCTCCGCCGCAATCGGAAAAGGGGTCAGGCCCCTTTTGCCGCCACGGCCCGGAGGGTGCTTCGCACAAAAGGGGCCTGACCCCTTTTCCGCCTTTTCCGATTGCAGAGCATCCCACAGACACGCTTATTAGACCAGAAAATGACGCCAAAGTCAAGTCCGAAAGAGACTTAGGTCGGCCTGAGGAATTGCCGCCGCTCACCTCCTTTCAGGACCAAACCCGTGCATTTCTCAAGGTCCAGGACGGTTGTGACGCATTCTGCTCTTACTGCATTATACCGACGGCCCGGCCGCAGGTTCGATTCAAGAAACCTGATGAAATCCTGTCCGAAGCCGCCGCCTTGGTCGCTGCCGGCCACAAGGAAATCGTCCTAACCGGCGTCCACATCGGCTCTTACGGCCAGACCACCGCCCGCCGGCACCGATGGCCGACCGCGGAGAACCCGCATCTGCCCGCCCTGCTGGACCGGGTCGCCAAGATCCCGGGCTTAGCCCGCATCCGCCTGAGTTCCCTCGATCCGGCGGATGTCACGCCGGCTCTGCTCGACGTCTTCTGCGCTCATCCCAACCTCATGCCGCACCTGCACTTATCGCTCCAGTCCGGCTCAAACGCGATCCTGCGTCGCATGGCCAGACCCTATACGGCGGACGAGTTCCGCGCCAAAGTAGCCCTGATCCGCAGCCGCTTGGACCGTCCCGCCCTCACAACCGATATTATCGTCGGCTTCCCCGGTGAGACGGATGCCGACTTCGAGCAGACGGTAGCCCTGGCGAAAGATGCCGCCTTCGCCAAGATGCACGTCTTCGTCTTCTCAGCACGAAAAGGCACCGCCGCCGCCCGAATGCAACCCAAGGTCTCAGCGGAAGTTAAGAAAGCCAGTTCCCGAATCCTCCGCGACCTGGACCTGGTCCTTCAGAGCCGATTCCGCTCCCAATTCCTCGGCGAAATAGCCCAGGTCCTGATCGAAAGCACTAACGGCCACCCCGCCGGCCGGGCGGAGCGGTACTTCGAGGTCAAACTAATGAATAGGACAGATGGGACGAATAGGACTGATAGGACCTATTCTCCCGGCGACATCGTCGCCGCCCGGCTCCAGAAAGACGCTGACGACAGCGTCTTGGCGGAACCGCTGGGTTCTTGATTCCATCGCCCGCGAATGCTATCATCGCGCCCATGGAGGAAAAACAAGCGCCGCGACCGAGAGAAGAAAAGAACAGGACCGATGGGACGAACGGGACCGATAGGACCTATGAACCCCCTCTGATCCCCGCCCATGGCGGATACCGCAAGCTCAAGTCCTATCAGACCGCTGAGATCATCTACGACGCAACGGTCACCTTCTGCGACCGCTTCATCGACCGCCGCTCGCAGGTTTGTAGTGTGCCCGTCAGGGCATACAAAGCAACGCCTTACGGCGTCACTACAAGCCAGCCAAGCCTCCGCCACCTCGAAGGAGACCTTTGTAGGGGCGAAAGATCTTTCGCCCTCGATACGGGCGAATGATCATTCGCCCCTACCACGCCAGCATCAGCTGCCAACTTGGCCCAAGGACCCCCCTCAAACCCAAGCGATCCGCAGGATCGCCTATGCGTCCGATCGGTCCTATGAGTCCTATCGGCCCTATGTCGAAGCAGGCTCCCCCGAGACCGCCGCCAACACAATCCTCTGCCTGATCCACCAAGCCAATTACCTCCTCGACCGCCAGTTCGAAAGCCTGGAGCAGCGTTTCCTAACCGAAGGCGGCTTCACCGAGCGACTGTACCACGCTCGCCAGCACCACCGCCAGAATCCGTCCCGTCCGTCCGATGAGTCCTCTCGCTCCCATCGGTCCTATTCAGACGATCCCGAGATCGGCGAGGCCCAATGATGGCTCCGCCCAGATCGTAGCCGGTTCGGAGTACCGGCTTTAGCCGGTCTTCGGACCGCCTGAAGGCGGGACTCCCAACGAAGTCCGGCACCCAGCGTATCCCGCCGGGGGTTCCGCGACTACTTCGCCGGGCATTTCCGCGTCGCGGCAACTTCCTCGCGGCGGTCTCTCGGACAGCAGTTCCTTCTGGGATCAAAGCTATCCGGCGTTGATGCTGACGGACACCAGCTTCCTCCGCAACCCGCACTATCACCTGCCGACCGATACACCCGACACCCTCGACTACCCCCGGATGGCCGAGGTAACGGTGGGTGTCGTTGGAGCTGCCTCACACGTCTGGCAAGGCCCGTCGGGCCTTTCCCTGCCGTCCGATGGGCTCGATAGAGCCTGCCCGCGCAGGCGGTGGTCCCGTCGGTTCAGTTGCGATGATTCCCAAGATCGCGAGAGCAGATGACGGAGCACGAAAGAGGGAGGACGGAGGAATCCTGCTGAAAGCCAAAACCAGCACCCAGCAGTCGACCTTTGCTCCTTTCTTGACTCTAGGATCACGCCCTTTAGCTCCACAATGGTTCTGCCCTCAGCGGGATTGCAACTCAGAACCGCACAGGCCATCCTGCGGTTTCGCCGGGGCTCATGCCCTTTACTATCACGGTCCCTGCGATTAGAATCCGCGTCGGGCGTTTTCTCCAAGCTGACTCGCCCCACGACGGCAACGCCATGAGTTTGCATGGGTGTCCAGCAGACAACTCGGCGGACCCCCTGGATATAGCCCGGAACAAAGGCGAACGGGAGGAAAGATGCTGACCAAAGTCAAGCTGGATTGCTTCAAGCGTTTCAATAACGAAGTCTTCGAATTGGGCGACGACATCGTCTTGGCTGGCCCCAACAATTCCGGAAAGACCACGCTGCTCCAAGCTGTAGCAACGTGGTTTCTCGCCCTCCAAAGATGGCTTGCCGAGCACGCCGAGTCATCCAAAGCAAGACAGCGCACCGGTGTCCCTGTTTCACGGAACGACTTTACAGCCATCCCTCTAAGAGAGATGAATCTTCTCTGGTACAACCGCGATACGGCGTTCAGCGAAGGTGAGAGAGAAGGTGCTAAGGCAGGTCAACCCAAACTGGTTGCCATATCCTTGTTCGGCAAGACCCCTGATCGCGGTGATTGGAGTCTCACCGTCACCCTGCGCTACACGAATAAGGAACAGATATATGTGAAGTTGGCGGACGAAGCGGGCAATCCTGTCACAGACATCCCGCCACAGGCAAACGAGATCAAGATCGTCCACGTTCCGCCGTTCTCAGGAATCGGGGCAGAAGAGACAGGGCTCCAACTCGGATACCAGAGCCGACTCGTGGGACAAGGCAAACCTGGGGATATCCTGAGGAACCTCCTCCTCGAAGTGTACCGGATGGACCAGGAGAAGAAGACAGGCCAGTGGAAGGCGCTTACCGATGATGTCTATGAACTGTTCCACTACCGCCTCAAAGAGCCGCAGTACTCGGAAGCCACCGACCCATTTATACGCATCGAGTACAGCCACGGAGAATCCAAGCCCACATTTGACGTGGCCTCTGCTGGAAGTGGATTTCATCAGGTGCTGACTCTCCTGGGCTTCTTCTACGCCCGCCCTGCGTCCGTACTCCTGCTGGACGAGCCGGATGCCCACCTCCACGTTGTACTCCAAAGGCAAGTATATGACCGCTTGAGGAGAGTCGCACGCGAGCGATGCTGCCAACTTCTGATTTCAACACACTCGGAGATCATCCTTGAGGACACTGGCCCAGAGCAGATACTATCCTTCTATGGACAACCCCATCGGCTCGCCATTGCGACAGATCGCGACCAGGTCCGCGAGGCACTGAAACGGCTTTCCTCGCTCGACATTCTCGCGGCCGAAGATGGTCAGCATGTTCTCTACGTGGAGGATGATAGCGATTTCAAGATCCTCAAGGAGTTCGCCCGCATATTCAACCATCCCTTCTCTCACTTTGCCGCTTCTCCTTTCGTTTCCCCTATCCATGGCCACGACGCGCGTGAAGCAAAGGCGCATTTCTTCGGTCTAAAGGCAATCCGGCCGGGCATCAAAGGAGTCCTGCTCCTGGACGGAGACAACCGTGATCTACCAGACCAGGAGATTGGTACGGGCAATCTTGAGTTACTGCGATGGAACCGATATGAAATTGAGAATTACTTGCTCCATCCTAAAGCTCTCCTGCGATTTGTGGCGGGGTCGGAACCGGATCTCTTGACTTTCGCGCGTCGCAAGGCTGGCGAGGAATTCCTGAGGGAGAACTTCCCACCCTTGGCTTTCAAGGATCCCCTCGCGGACATTGACTATCTTGTGTCAACGCCAGCGAGTAAGTCTATTCTGCCCAGTTTTCTGCAGCGGACTGAATGTCGGCTCTCCAAAAAGGACTATTTCCAAATTGCTGCCCAGATGCGACCAGATGAGATGCATCCTGAAATAATCGAGAAACTCGACGCCATGACTTCCATTCTGAACAAAGGAAATGGTGCCCACGACTGACCCTGCACAAGTCAGGGGACACAGGGGGCCGTATCAGCGGTCTTCACACGCGAATAGGCGGGAGTCCTACCAATCCCAATTTCCGGCCAAACCCGCTCGGTTTCCGCTTGCGGCTTCCTCTACTCGCCTGTATTCTCTTCAGTGGCAATCGGGGCTGGCGACCCCATGCAAGACAGATGCCCACAGGCAAGGTTGCGAGAATGGACGAACAACGGATCTTCGTAGGCCGACAAGCGGAACTGAATCGATTCCGAGAAATCCTGGAGGACCCGCGCGGACAGGCTATAGTGGTTGTCGGCCAAGCCGGGATGGGCAAGACTTGGCTGATCGATCGGATGGCCGAATTGGCGACACAGCACCCCAGCCTGAAGTGCGCCTGGGTCCGCTACGAAGTGACGCCGACCGACAGCGTCGATTCCACGATGGCACTGATGATGGACAATGTCTTCGAGGCGGCACAGACGTCCAAAGGTTCATTCGACATGACAGACCGCCGACGGGCGCAATGGATGGCCTTGCTCAGGGCCATAGTCCCCAAGGGCCGTGAGATGGCGGAGTTGCTTGCCAGTCTCCGGCGTGATCCGCAAAGGCATACGCGGGAACAATTTCTCGAACGCCTGCGACTGATTTCGAAACGGATGGGGCCCCAGGGGCGGGCCCTCTTCGTGGTCGATCCCGAGAAGCTCATGTGCCCTGGCTGCGCCGATTCTTGGCGATTGGTGACACGAGAGCTTCCGGAGAAGGTCAAATTTCTCTTTGCCCAGCGACCCGAGGATGAGTTGATCGGCAGTAACAGCTTCATGGCCATGGAGAACGTCGTGCGCCTCCCGGCCGAGCCGCTCGGCGTTCTGGCCACCGAGGAGGTCGATGATCTCGTCCGTCTGCGGGCCGGCGAAGTGGGCCAGCCGGCTTTGGCCCTGCAGGATGCCGTACATAGGTATCAAGGACACCCGTATGCCATTCAAGCAGCGCTGGACATTGCCAAGAAGACAAAGTCCATCGAAGATCTACCTCAAGATCCGACGAACGAGGGAATCGCAGCGAGACAGTGGCAACAGATCTGCCACACCGCCGAAGCGATCCGTCTTTTCGAGGCTTATGCCACTCTGGAGGTGGCTGTACCGCGTGAGACGATCCAAGCCGTCAGTGGCCTGGACGCGCATGCCGTGAAGCGGCTACTGAGCGATTCCTACCTGCGCGGCCTGCTGCGCGAGGAGGGACAGGGGAAGCGAATCTATCACGCGATTCTGGCCGACCACGTGCGCGATCAAATCGGTCAAGCCGAGCAACAGGCCCTTCACGCCCGAGCGATCCTCGTCTATCGCACCCGCCTCAAGGAGGCCATAGAGCAGGACAAGGCGCCCGACGCTCTGGCCGCCGTTCGGCTGCCCGAGCATGTTCTGGCCGCTGAGGGGCCCAGTGCGTTTGTGTCGGCATTCGTCAACGAGTGCGCAGTTCCCCTCCTGCACCTGGGCCTGCTCGATGCGGCCGTGGGCCTATCGGAGCGATCTCTAAACCTTGTCGAACAGAGCTCGATCAATGAAGCGGCAGTCTTCGGCTGGCTCGGCCTGATCTGCGAAACACGTGGCGATCTCGACGGGGCCGAAAAGATGCACAGAAGGGCGATTGAAATCAACCAGAAGCTCCGGTGCCTTGAGGGCCTGGCTACCGAGTACGGCAACCTCGGCCTGATCTTCCGGACACGCGGGGACCTCGACCGGGCCGAGAGGATGCACACAAAGGCGCTCAAAATCGACCAGAAGCTCGGACGGCTCGAAGGCGTGGCTAACCATTTCGGCAACCTCGCCGGGATCTACGAAGCACGCGGCAATCTTGACGAGGCCGAGAAGATGCTCAGCAAGGCGATCGAAATCGACCAGAAGCTCGGGCGGCTCGAAAGCATGGCGAGCAATTATGGAAACCTCGGCTTAATCCACCGAACACGTGGCAGGCTCGACGAGGCCGAGAAGATGTTCAACAAGTCGCTCGGGATCAACCAGGAACTCAGCCGCCTGGAAGGGATTGCCAACCAATACGCCAACCTTGGCTTGATCTACGAAGCACGCGGCGATCTTGACGAGGCTGAGAAGATGCATAACGGGGCACTCGAAATCAATCAAAAACTCGGACGGCTCGAAGGCATGTCCATCCAGTACGGCAACCTCGGCCTGATCTATCGAACACGCGGCGACCTCGACGGAGCCGAAAGGATGCTCCATAAGGCGCTCGAAATCAACCAGAAACTCGGCCGCCCCGAAGGCATGGCCATCCAGTACGGCAGCCTCGGCTTAGTCTGCCAAACACGCGGTGACCTCGCGCGAGCGCGAGGGTACTGGGAAAAGGCCTTGGCCCTCCTCCAAAACATCGGGGCTCGTGACAGGATACACACCGTGCAAACCTGGATTGACGGTCTGCCCAAGGACAACCAGTAAAGCCGAACCCACTTGCATGATGGGCCTGCCTTGTCGCGCACCCTTAACGCGTGGGCTGAGAACCCACTCTACATGATCATTGCGTGTAGGCGGCGTGGGGAGAGGATGCGGCGGCTTTGAGCGGGCAGTCGAGGGTCCACAAGAGGATGCCACTGAACTTGGCGGAGGCCAAGAGGGGCATGTCGCTATAGCCCAAGCCCCGATCCATCAGGTGATGGGCTTCGATGAACGATAGCACCTCCTCGTGCGTCGCCGCCGGGCAGGCGCAGAGGGTCCGGAGCAGTTCGGGAATCGCCCGACGGTTCTTCAGGTTGCCGCAGGCCAACTCGTCGAGGAGGAAGGGATGGCAGACGACCGCGCCGGCCTCAAGCAGCTTCGCCAATTCGGGCACACCACGACGGAAATGCGGCTCATCCGGTTTTCGCGTACTTGCAAGGAGCTGGGGCTATCACCGTCCGTGCGGGTCCTTGTCACTTTTCATTTGGCAGTTTCCCTGCCGAGAATGCCAAATGAGAAATGAGAGGGAAATGCTCCACCCAGACCGAGGTATCGACCAAGACCATCCGTTCAACTCCGCACCCGGCGCCGGGGCGGGCGGCGAAGCTGCTGCTCCGTGCCGTTGAGCCTGGCCAGACTTGACGCGTGGGTTAAGAACCCACCCTACACATCCGATTCGCGGTCCTCCGTCCTCTGCCTTTCGTCCTCAGAGCGCGGCTGGCTCCCGCACACCCGTTAGTCCGTAGGGTGGGTTCTCAACCCACGCGCGTCCCCGGCCGAGGTGCACGTGACGCGTGGATTAAGAACCCCTCCTACACACCTGGGTGCTTCTCTGCGCGATCAGGGCTTCCAGGCCTATCCGCACCAGCGCGGTCCGCTCTTGCACGCCGGTCAGTTCGGATGCCTTGGCGATCAGACTTGACGCGTGGGTTAAGAACCCACCCTACACCCCGGGCTCGCGATCCTCCGTCCTCTGCCTTCCGTTCTCAGAGCGCGGCTGGCTTCCGCACACCCGTTAGTCCGTAGGGTGGGTTCTCAACCCACGCGCGTCCCCGGCCGAGGTGCACGTGACGCGTGGGTTAGGAACCCACCCTACACATCCGATTCGCGGTCATCCGTCCTCTGTCTTCCGTCATCGGCCTTCCGCCGTCTGTCCCCCGTCCTCCGTCGTCTGCCCGCCGAGGTAGTCCTCGCGGGGGAAGTTCAAACGGGCGAATTCGTGGAAGAGTTCGAGCGCCTTGCGATCGTAGGCCCGGGCTGCTTCTACCGCCGTGTCGAAGACGCCGAGATGGATAGGTTTGCGCTGAAAGCAAATCCCGGCGTGAAACTTGCCGGTCTTCTTGTTCTGCCACACCCCTTTGTACTCGCAGGAGTTAGTGCATTTCTTGCACCGGTTGCGGGCGTTCTGCTCCGCCGTGCAGTTGCGCAGGCTACACCTACAGTTGTTCAGACTGTTGCCATCCTTATGGTCCGTGACCTTCCCCTCCGGGGTATTCATCAACAGGCGGTGCATGGCGATGGTCGCGCGACCGATCTTGCAGTGGGCGTAAAACCGCTTCCGGGATCGGTTCGCACACCATTTGAAGTGCTGGAGCCATTCATAGTTCTCCGCGTCCACCAGCGCGTACTGGCCCTGCGTCAGGCGGAGGTAGCGGACTTTGTCGTTGGGCGGTGCGGGGGGTGCCCCCCACTCCGTGGGCCGCCGTCGCGCCCGGAAGTTGGGGCACACGCTGTAGCCGGGGACGCCCCGCAACTGGCCCGGGGCTTCGGCGGAGTTGGCACAGAGCAGCAGACCCGCGTACTGCCACAGGGCCAGTTGCAGCCATTTGCCGGCGGGTCGGCTGACGTAGGTGCAGTTGTCACAGCAGCGCTTCTTCCGGGCCAATTCCCTGCGCAGCCGGCCTTCCGGCCATTGCCAGTCTTGCGGTGCCAGAGGTCGGGGATCGGGTTTCGCGAGCGTCGCCATGTCTTCTCCTTCCCTCTTTCAATCATCAATCGTTAATCATCGATCATCAATCCGAGGGCCCCCTCGGACCGAAGGGTCCCTCTACCTTTGGGCAATGTTGCACGAATTTGACGAAAATTCTCTGCGCGCGAAGGGTCGAAAATGAGGCAAGTCTTTGTTATACAAGGAATAAAAAACTTTTGCCCGGCGGGCATTTCGAGGGTTCGCATGTTGCACGAATTTGACTATTCCTACTTCCCCTTGGGGGATTTGCGTGAAGGAACCTGTCCTGGATGTCTCCCTGAGCCCCACCGGTGCGTGGGTGCATTACCGTCCTTGCGATCCCGCGTGGCAGAACTCGGCCGCCCGTGGCATGGATCGTAGCACGTTCGGAGTACCGCCTTAGTGATCGCGCATAAATAACTTGCACAAATTACTATTGATCGATTTGAGGGATTGTGTGATAACACCTGCATGCAGGATGCACAGATGATCGCACGGATTCAGAGCAAGTACCAGTCGTTGGAGCCGGAGATGGAT
>CAYHAJ010000288.1:0-8427 GCA_964354535.1 uncultured Pirellulales bacterium | reverse complement strand
TGCGGCAACGGTGGGGGGGAGACGCGGCTCCCGCCCTGGAGAGGCTCAGGACGGGGCTTTCCGTCGAGCCGCGATCCCAAACCGAGATCATTGACGTCTCTTTCGCGGACCCGAGCGCCAAAGACGCCAAGCTCACCGTGGACGCCGTCTTACAGCAATATATGCGGTACACTGGGGAGCAGTCCAGCAACACAGAAGACAGACTCTATCGCGAGCTGACCGCCCAATACCATGCCTTGGAGGCCGAGATCCAGTCGCGGGAGAGAACCTGTTCCGACCTGTGCAAGCACCTGGGCACGGATACCCCGCAGGAACTCATCTCCCGCAGAAGCGTCCGCATAGACGAGACTCAGGCCCGTCTCAGCGAGCTGCGGAATCGCGTGGCGATGCTGACATGGCAGGTGAAGCAGACCGACGGCAATAGCCCGGCTGCCTCGTCAAGAAGAAAGCCGAAGTACCATGAGGACGGGGAATGGCGGAAGCTGGACATCGCCGCGCGGACGATCCAGCACAACATCGACACGGATCAGCTTGAGGCGAACGATCCGGCAACTCGGCGCGCACAAAAGGACCTGAAGTTCGCGGAAGAACTGCGGCATTCGCGCGAGGCCCAACTGGACGAGCAGTGGCACGACCAAGTGAACGACATGGCCGGGCGCGAAGAAGGCCCGGTTTCCATGGAGCGTCAACTCGACCTCGCAAGCATGGAGGAGCAGCTCTTGCAGGCCGATCTGGAGAAGCAGCAGACAGATTTCCATCGCCTCTTCGACGTCGCTCAGTCACTGGTCCGGGAAAGCAGTGAACTGCGGCACAAGCGCGTGTTGTATGACGCCGTCCGGCAGCGCCTCGATCAGAAGAACGTGGAGCGTAACGTCCCCTCCCCGATCGAGATAGTGGCGGGGGCCAATTGCCCTTCCAAGCCCAGTCAAGATCCGCGCATCCCGTTCACCGCCGGGGCACTGCTTTTGGGGTTGTGTGCCGCCGGCGGCGCCGCGGTCGTCACGCGGAGAAAGAACCACGTTCCCGTCGGGACTGATGGAGCACGGTGAACGCTCCGCCGGACCCGGAGGAGGCTATCGCGTCAGTGAGAATGGACGGACGCACTCCTGGGTCTTCTCAATCGGCCGTGCACCGTCGCGAGTCCATGATCTTGCCGACGGTGGCAACGCTGCCTCTTGCCCGTGAAGGGCATTGCCGGTAATCTACGAACCGCTCCTGGTGAGCGCGCCATAACATGCGCTTGGTGTGATCGGAACGGGCCAATGATTTGGAGGACATAGACATGTCGAAGGTAGCTGCAAGGTGGTTGACCGTCTCTGTAGTGCTGGTTCTCTCCATGCCTGTTCTGCGGACGGGGGGCGAGACTGTGGTGAACGACTGGGAGAACCCGGAGGTGGTGGGCCGCAACAAGGAGCCGGGGCATTGCACGCTCATGCCGTACCCCGATGTCGAAACGGCCTTGGCGTGCAATCGCGAGGCGTCGCCGTACTTCCTTTCCCTCAATGGGCAGTGGAAATTCAACTGCGTCCGCAAGCCTGACGACCGTCCCAAGGACTTCTACAAGCCGGACTTTGATGTCAGTAAGTGGGCCGAGATCCCGGTGCCCTCCAACTGGGAGATGCATGGGTACGACCATGCGATCTACCTGAACATCCGCTACCCGCACCCGACGAATCCGCCGTACATCGCTCATGACTACAACCCCGTGGGCTCATATCGGCGCGAGTTCACGATTCCGGACTCCTGGGACGGCCGCCAAGTCTTCCTCCATTTCGATGGGGTCCAGAGCGCGTTCTACGTTTGGATCAATGGGCAAATGGTCGGCTACAGCGAGGACAGCATGCTGCCCGCGGAGTTCAACGTCACACCGTACCTGCAGAAGGGCAAGAACATCCTCGCGGTGGAGGTCTACCGCTGGTGCGACGGCAGCTATCTCGAAGACCAGGACTTCATTCGCTTCAGCGGCATCCAGCGCAACGTCTGCCTGTTCTCGACTCCCACTGTGCATATCAGCGACTTCTTCGTCCGCGCGACACTGGATGACCAGTACAAGGACGGGGTCTTGATGATCCGCCCGAAGTTGGCCACCTATAAGAAGGATCGCGAGATGAGAGGCTGGACGGTCCAGGCGCAACTTTACGATAGCGCCAAGAAGGCCGTGCTGGCAGAGCCGCTAAAGATCGATACCCGCAGGATTCTCGACGAACGATACCCGCAGAGAGACAACGTCCGGTTCGCCCTGATGCAGACGACGGTGCCGGACGTCAGGAAGTGGTCCGATGAAACGCCCAACCTCTATACGCTCGTGCTCACCCTGCGCGATGACTCGGGCAAGATCGTCGAGGCCCAAAGCTGCCGGGTTGGATTCCACAAAGTCGAGATCAAGGACGGGCAGTTCTTCGTCAATGGCCGATCCATCAAGTTCTTCGGCACCAACCGTCACGAGCACGATCCGGATTTCGCGCGAGCGGTCCCAGTCAGCCGGATGATCGAAGACATCAAGCTGATGAAGAGCAACAACATCAACGCGGTGCGGACCTCGCACTACCCCAACGACCCGCGCTGGTACGACCTGTGCGACGAGTATGGCATCTACCTGATGGATGAAGCCAACCTGGAAACGCACGGCGTGGGCGGCCTGCTCTCGAACCTTCCCGTCTGGCACACGGCCTTCCTGGAGCGGGCGATCCGGATGGTCGAGCGGGACAAGAATCATCCCTCCGTGGTCTGGTGGTCGCTGGGCAACGAGAGCGGCTGCGGGCCGAACCACGCCGCGATGGCCGCCTGGATTCACGATTATGACCCGACTCGTCCGGTCCACTACGAAGGCGCCGCCGGGGATCCCTATGATTACCCCTATGTTGATGTCATTAGCCGGATGTATGAGAGGATCCCGGGGATCATTCGCCTGGCGACCAACGACGACCCGCGGCCGATGGTCCTGTGCGAGTACGTGCACGCCATGGGCAACTCCGTCGGCAACCTCCGCGAGTACTGGGAGGCGATCCGTGCCCATAAGCGGCTCATCGGGGCGTTCGTCTGGGACTGGGTCGATCAGGGCATCCGTAAGAAATCTCCGGACGGCAAGACATTCTTCTGGGCCTACGGCGGCGACTTCGGCGATGTCCCGAACGACGACAACTTCTGCTGTAATGGCCTGACGCAGCCCGACCGCAAACCCAATCCTTCGCTCCGCGAGATCAAGAAGATCTATCAGCGGATTCACGTTACGCCGGCCGATCTGCGCGCGGGGACCTTCACCGTGGAGAACGAATACGACTTCCGCAATCTCGATTTCGTCGAGGGCTCATGGAAGCTTGTCTGCGACGGCATGACCATTCAGGAAGGCACCTTGCCGAAGTTGGCCCTGGCGCCCAAACACAGACAGAATATTGAGATCCCGTTCCGTACGCCCGCGCTGATAGGCGGCGCCGAATACTGGCTCAAGGTGACGTTCGCGCTCGTTGAGGATGCCTCCTGGGCGCCACGCGGCCATGTAGCCGCCTGGGACGAGTTCCAGATTCCGTTCGAAGTCCCCCCGGCCAAGGTCGTCACGCTGGACCGGATGCCACCGGTGAAGCTTCAGGAACAGGGCAGCGCCTACTTCGTCGCCGGCGACAACTTCACCGTGACGGTGGGAAAGAACAGCGGGGCGGTGGAGTCGCTCACCTTCAAGGGCACGGAATTGGTCACCAGTCCGCTGATCCCGAACTTCTGGCGAGCGCCGATCGATAATGACGATGGCAACGGCATGGTCAAGCGTCTCGGCGTGTGGCGCAAGGCGGGGCCGGAGCGAAAGGTGCAATCGGTCGAGGCCGAGCAGATCCGGCCGCAACTTGTCCGCATCACCGCGGACGCCACGCTCCCTGTCGGTGATAATACGAAATATCACACAATCTACAACGTGTACGGCAGTGGTGATGTCGTTGTCGATGTGAGCATGGAGCCCTCCGGCAGCAACATACCCGAGCTGCCCCGTTTCGGGATGCAGATGGCGATCCCGGGCCAGTACTCCACGATGGCCTACCTGGGGCGCGGTCCGCACGAGAACTACTGGGATCGCAATCGCAGCGCTGCCGTCGGCCTGTACTGGGGCTCGGTCGAGGAGCAATTGCACGTGTACACGCGTCCCCAGGAGAGCAGCAACCGGACCGATGTCCGCTGGCTGATGCTGGCCGACACGGGCGTCTCCGGCCTGCTGTTCTTCGGCATGCCCCTCCTGAGCGTCAGCGCGTGGCCGTACAGCATGGAGGACCTGGAGAAGGCGATGCACATCCATGAATTGCCGCGCCGGGATTTCATCACGCTGAACCTCGACTACCGGCAGATGGGCGTCGGCGGCGATGACAGTTGGGGCGCCCGCCCGCACCCGGAATACACGCTGCCGGCGAAGCCCTACACCTATCGCTTCCGCTTGAAGCCCTACAGCAAAGAGATGGGCGATGCGAACACCCTCGCGCGCCAGACCCTACCCGACGTGAAATAGGGTCATTTGCCGGGTGAAAGCATAAGAAGATAACGCCTTACGGCGTCACTACAAACGAGAGCCTGTCGTAGACTGCGTAAAAGATGCACAGTCCGTCGGTCGCGCGCCTTGCGTCGCCGTGCTGCGCTCTGATATAAGGAAGGCTTTAGGGTAGGTTTGACAGCACGCATGGGACGCAACGAACAGATACCGGTGTCGGCACGGACGCAGAAGAACTCCTGGGTTGTCGCACCCGCCGACGAGCGGGTGGAGGCGCTGGCCAGGACGCTCCGGATCGCGCCGCTGGTGGCGCAGGTCCTTCTCAATCGCGGGATCACCGAGGCCTCTCAAGGCAGTGTCTTTCTGCAACCCAAATTGACCGAGCTGATCCGTCCGGCGCAGATGCCGGGGATCGAGCCGGCCGCCACCCGCCTGCGCGAAGCCATCGAGAAGAAAGAGAAGATCACTGTCTACGGCGACTACGATGTCGACGGCATCACGGGCGTGTCCATCCTTTGGGAGCTTCTGACACTGCTGGGCGCGCAGGTCGATTACTACATTCCCCATCGCATCGAGGAAGGCTACGGCCTCAACAGCGAGGCCGTGCGGTCGCTGGCGGAAGGGGGCACACGGCTGCTGATCACCGTCGATTGCGGCATCACGGCGTTCGAGGCCGCGGATGTAGCGCGACAACTCGGCGTGGACCTGATCATCACTGACCACCACGAGCCTGGTGAGACCCTGCCGAACGCGGCGGCCATCGTGCACCCGGCGCTGGAGGCATCCTACGCCAACCAAGACTCCGCCGGGGCCTTGGTGGCGTACAAACTGGCCTGGGCGGTCGCGGAGCAATTCAGCGGCGGCCAGCGGCTGGACTTGAAGTTGCGTCAGTTCATGCTCAACGCGACCAGCCTCGCGGCCATCGGGACCGTGGCAGATGTGGTCGATCTGCGGGGCGAAAACCGCGTGCTGACGCGGTTCGGACTCCAGGCCTTGCCCGAGAGCAAGCTCTGCGGCCTGCGGGCGCTGATTCAAACGACGGGACTGACGGGCCAGGGTGTCGACAGTTACGCGATCGGCTTTCGACTGGCGCCGGTGCTCAATGCCGCCGGGCGGATGGGGCACGCGCGATTGGCGGTCGAGCTGCTGACGAGCACCAGCGAGATGCGCGCGACGCAAATCGCTGAGTACCTCAAGGAACAGAACGTTCAGCGGCAGCAGTGCGAGAGAAAGATAGTTAAGCAGGCCTGCGACCTGATCGTCGAGCGCGGGCTGAACCATCCCGACCGCCGGAGCATCGTCCTGGCGGCCGAGGGTTGGCACACAGGCGTCCTGGGCATCGTCGCATCGAGGCTCGTCGACAAGTATTACCGCCCGACCATCATGATCAATGCCTCTCCCGGTGAGAACGGCACCGCCCAGGGTTCCGCCCGCTCCATCGAGGGCTTCTGCCTGCTCTCGGCGATCCAGGCTTGTTCCTCGCACTTGGCGAGCTTCGGCGGCCACAAAATGGCGGCGGGCTTGACCATCCAGCCGGAGAGGATCAAGCCCTTCGCGGCGGATTTCGAATCCTACGCGGCAGACCACCTCCAGGAAGAGGATGTCGTCGGGAAACTGGATATCGATGCCCTCGTGCCCCTACGGCAGTTCACAAAAGAGACGGTCGATCAGCTCGACCTGCTCGGGCCGTTCGGCCAAGGCAATCCCAAGCCGATCTTCGCCACGAAGGGCGTCCGGCTGATTGCCGCTCCCCGGCGGGTCGGCACCAAGGGCGATCATCTCCAGTTCGCCATCACCGACAACACCGCGACCATCCGCTGCGTCGGCTTTCGCATGGGCCACCTCGAAAAGAAGCTGCTCGACAATGAGTACTTCAACCTCGCCTACGAAGCCCAGCTCAACCACTACAACGGCAACACCAGCGTCGAGTTCATCGCGACCGACATTCAGTTCGAATAGGGTCGGCAGAAGGAGTGGGAATATGCTTTTGCGGGAGATCAAGGCAAGCAACCTACTGTCCTTCGGTCCAAAGAGCGACCGTTTGGAGCTTCGCCCATTGAATGTCCTGATCGGACCCAATGGCTCAGGCAAATCAAATCTCGTGGAAGCAATCAGCCTATTGCGCGCAGCCCCAACGCACCTCGCGGCCCCTATTCGCGACGGCGGTGGGATTCGAGATTGGATTTGGAAGGGCGCACGCGGAGCAACAGCCTATCTTGAGGTTGTAGTCGACAATCCCCGCGGCAGTCAGCCCCTGCGTCACACCATTTGGTTCACGGAGTCATCTCAGAAGTTTGAGCTCGTCGACGAACAGATTGAGAGTGGCACACCTGGCCGGCTTGATGAGCCGTACTTCTATTACCGTTTCCAGCAGGGGCATCCCGTCCTGGGTGTTCCGGGGCAACACGAGCGTAGACTCCGCCGCGAAGACGTGTCTCTCGATGAGTCGATTCTATCCCAGCGGAAGGATCCCGATCAGTACCCCGAGATCACGTATCTTGGGCGAGTCTACGCGCAGATTCGCCAATATCGCGAGTGGTGCTTTGGTCGGTACACGGTGCCGCGCCAGCCGCAGAAGGCGGATCAGCCTAACGATTTCTTGGAGCCGGATTGCGGCAACCTCGGGTTGGTCCTGAATCGGCTGCGCCTAGATCCCCCCGTCAAACGCAACATTCTCGAGAACCTGCAACAGCTCTACGGCGGCATAGAGGATTACGAGGTGTCCATTGAGGGAGGGACAGTCCAGGTCTTCTTCCAGGAAGCCGGCTTCACAATTCCAGCGACGCGACTTTCAGACGGTACGCTCCGGTATCTGTGCCTATTAGCCATCCTGTGCCATCCTTCGCCTCCGCCGCTGATTTGCATCGAAGAACCCGAGTTGGGATTGCACCCCGATATCATGCCGACGATTGCTCGTCTTCTGAAGGTGGCCTCGACGCGAAGCCAGTTGGTCGTGACGACCCACTCAGACATTCTTATTGACGAGTTCAGTGACCAACCCGAATCCGTCGTCGTGTGTGAGAAATCGGAGGGTCAGACAAACATGAGACGTTTGGACGGCCACGCGTTGCAGGAATGGCTCCAAAAGTACCGGCTCGGTCAGCTCTGGACCCAGGGCCAGATCGGGGGAGTGCGCTGGTGAAGATCAGGCTCTACATTGAAGGGGGCGGCGACAGCAAATCACAGCATATCAGCTGCCGCGAGGGTTTTCGCAAGCTTCTGGAACGCGCGGGATTCCAGGGACGCATGCCATCCACCAAGGCTTGTGGCGGTCGCGACGCTGCCTACGGTGATTTTCAGACGGCATTGCGTACGGCAGCACCGGATGAATACCCCGTTCTGCTTGTGGATAGTGAAGCGCCGGTCAATCAGTCTGCATGGCAGCATCTTTCGTCAAGTGACAGGTGGCCGCGGCCCGCCGGCGCGGAGGATGACCAGGCGCAATTCATGGTTCAGTGCATGGAGAGTTGGTGCGTTGCCGACAGAAATGCGTTACGCCAGTTCTTCGGCGTCTCTCTGCGCGAGAGTGCCTTACCGGCCTTGAACAACCTTGAGGCGCAGACGAAGGAGAGTGTTCAAGACGCCTTCATCAGCGCTACACGGGATTGCGGGCGTGATAGAGGCTACAAGAAAGGGAAACGCTCCTTCGAGTTGCTCGCCCAACTCGATCCGGCGGAACTCACGAAACACCTGCCGCACTTTGTCAGCTTGTGTGAGATGCTCAACGCGAGACTCTGAACGGGTCGGCTGTGGAGTTACCTGGACCGGGATACTCCGGCCCGGCACGCACGTCTCCGTGCAGCGGTGGCGTCTCTGCCGAGGCTTAGTGACTGCGCAATAATAACCTGAACAACTTTCACTTCCGTGGAGACAGGGTGTAGTTCCATTCGCCGTGGAATTCGTGACGTTTGAGGCGTAGTTGCCCCAGTTGCTCGTCGGTTACCTTGATCTTGGCAGGATAA
>CAYHAJ010000287.1:0-20691 GCA_964354535.1 uncultured Pirellulales bacterium | reverse complement strand
CCAAGTCCTGGGGTGATAACGACTTACAGGATAATCCCTGCGTTTGCCATGTCAAGTCAAAAACTAACATAAATCCATACACAATCAGTATTTATCGCAAATTCCGTGACACTGCGACTTTTGTCGCAGGCGTCTTGTTTGGCACGACGGGTCCGCTGCCGTCTTTTACTTCGAACATCAGACTTCACACTTCAGACTCCTTTCTTGGCCCTCTCGATGAGCGTCTAATTATGCGCGTCCCCCTATTTACTGCCGCGTTGCACGAATCAGCACGTCATAGGGGCATCGTGGGCAGGGATCGCCACCGAATTCCCGCCACACCGGGCTGACTCGGCTGACTATGGGACTGCATTCTGCGGGGTTACCCCCGGGTTTGTCGTGCGGAACGAGGCAACGGCATCCCGCGTTCCGTGTTCAACTCACCCTCCACCGCGCCTGGCTGATGCAAAGCCGTCAGGAACCCCAGGCGATCGTCGTCTTGGACGGGCCGGGCGCAGGGAGTTTCCCGCAGAAGATGGCAATCTCCCAGGGACCATGCGATCGGGGGTTTCGCGAGCGGGTCTCCGAATTTCACGGCATCGACTTCTCAAGACCGGACATCTTGAGCCCGGCGGAGCTGTTCATGGACTGGCAGGCACGCCGCTACACCTTCGCAGAGATTACCGAATAGCAGCCCACGGCCCCGCAAATGTCTCAAACGCAGCCGTTGTCGGGTGGCTGACGTCGAAGTTGTGTCAAGAGCCAGTCTTGCGTCTTGAAGCCGATTCCCAGACCGATGCCCGTGAGGGCGGCCAATTGCCCATAGAATCCAAGGTAAGGTGTAGTCTCCGCAGGGCGGAAGAAGACCAGCAGGACCACGCCAGCCCCGAAAAATCCCAGCGCGAAGGTAACCGACCATGCGATGTACTGCCCCACGGCCTGTACCCATCGGCATTCACTGAGCACTCTCACGTTCAGGAGAACCACGCCGACCCACATGACCAGGAGGACGCTCGTGTGCAGCATGATCCGCGGCCCGGACCCCGCGTTGAGACCTGTCAAAGCCGCGACGATCAGGACCGCCGCCCGAAGGAATCGTCCCACCGGCCACCGCCGTGCCATCCCCACCAGGATACCGACGATCACGGCATTGACGCCAAGCTGAAAGAGTCCCGATTGAAATGTGAAGACTTGGGTACCGTAGGCAATCAGGCCGACACCGATGCTACACACTGTCGGACAGAGTACCGTCAGGAGCGACTCCATAGCCCTCGACCGCAGCATACTCCCCATACGTCACTCTCAACCAAGCCAGACTACCCGGCGGTGATCAATGCGGCTTGTGCAGGAGCTGGGCCGCCTTCTTGGCGAAGTAGGTCAGGATGATGTCGGCGCCGGCGCGTTTGATGGAGGTGAGCATTTCCATCATGCAGGCGTCCCGGTCGAGCAGACCCGCATCGGCGGCGGCGTTGAGCATCATGTACTCGCCGCTGACATTGTAGGCGGCGAGCGGGCAGTCGAAGCGGTCTCGGGCCCGGCGGATGATGTCGAGATAGCTCAGGGCGGGCTTGACCATCACCATGTCCGCGCCTTCTTCTATGTCCAACTCGATCTCGCGCAGCGCCTCGCGGGCGTTGGCGGGGTCCATCTGGTAACTCTTGCGATCGCCGAAGGCCGGGGCCGACTCGGCGGCATCGCGGAACGGGCCGTAGAAGGCCGAGGCGAACTTGGCGGCATAAGCGAGGATCGCAACGTCGTCGAATCCGTTGCATTCCAGGACTTGGCGAATCGCCCGGACACGGCCATCCATCATGTCCGACGGCGCGACGATATCCGCGCCGGCTTGTGCGTGCGACAGCGCCATTTTGGCCAGCAGCTCCAGGGTAGCGTCATTCTCGACCTTCCCGTCCTTGATGACGCCGCAGTGCCCTGTGCTGGTGTACTCGCACAGGCAAACATCGGTGACGACCAGCAGGTCGGGATTGCGTTTCTTGATCGCGCGGGTCGCCTGCTGCACCACGCCCTCTTCTGCCCAGGCTTCGGAGCCCTTCTCATCCTTGTGCGCGGGCAGGCCGAACAGCAGCACCGCTGGGATCCCCAAATCGGCGACCTGGGCCGTTTCCTCTGCAATCCGATCCGGTGAGTAATGGAAACAATCCGTCATGGAGGGAATTGGCTTCTTCAGGCCTTGGCCCACCCGAACAAACAACGGATAGATCAAATCGTTGACGCTCAGCGTCGTCTCGCGGACCATCCGCCGCATCGTTGCACTGCGGCGCAGCCGCCGCATCCGGATTTCTGGAAATCCCATCGGAGACACTCCATCAATATCTACACTTTGAGAGCCTTTTGCGTGATGATCGACGGCCGCCTGCTCCTTGTCATTCCCGCGCAGGCGGGAATCCAGTAACGCCGCGGCTTTCCTGGACCCCTGCCTGCGCAGGGGTGACAGAAGAGGGGGCCCGCATGCCGTTCACCTCGCGATAGGTTCTGACGCTTCATATACTACTCTCGCAGCAAAACCGTCAAGGCTTCATACTTGTTTGAGTCGGCACGGTAGTTGCCAACAGCTTCCGAGGTACGCAGGCAGCGATTGTAGAGGCGCAAGCGGTGAATCCGACCCTCGAGGCTGGAACCGATGCAGAGCGTCTTGCCGCCCTTGACATCACGCAAATTGGGGTTGAACCGACCCCAGCCGAACTGGCGCGCCTCCGCGCCGTCACAGAGCTTGCCGTCCACGACAAACGTGATGATTTTGGGGCCGCCATCGACGTTGGCGATCAGGTGATGCGGCCGGCCAACCCGCAGGAGGCCGGGGTCGCAATCCCAGCGATTCTCCCCGCGGCCATCGTTCAACAGGATCTCCACGGTCCCGCGCGGCGTCGTCTGAAGACACAGCCCCTGGCCGCTTTCGGTCCGGCTGTCCAGCAGTACCTGGCCGGGTGTGGTCGCGTCGAACGTCACCCACAGCTCGACCGCCAAACCGCTACGGAGGTCCTTCGTTTCATGGCCCGCGGGGCTCATGCCGGTCGCGGTGAACGCCGGCAGCGGCGGCATCGCGACGCTCTTCGGCATCGTATCGCCCTGACCCGGCAAATCGAGGACCAGTCCCTCCGTGGCGAGCCGCCGATTGTCGGTCTGGCTCCAGAGTCCTTCCAACAAAGCACGGTCCACCGGATGAACACGAGCAATGTTCTTTTGGGTCTCGGTCAGGAAGAACCGGCCCTTGTCTTCGACAAGGTCGGGATAGCTCATGCGAATGTATGTGTCGTCATCGTACAGCACGATCTCGGGCTCGGACCAGGCGATGATCTTGCCCGCGGGCGAATCGACCTCGACCCCGCCGCACAGCCAGGCCGGGTTGCGGTCCTCGTAGGATCGGCCGCCGTGGTTGTGAAACCAATAGAGGTATTTGCCATTGCTGCACTTCCAGGCGAAATTGGCCGCGCGGGAGTGCTTGATCAGCCGGCCGTCGGCGTAGCGGGCGTACTGTGGCACGCTCCAGGTGTGTCCACCGTCGCGGCTGTAGCTGCACGCGGGATGGCCGTCGATGGTGCGATACACACAATAGAACGAGCCGTCACTGAGAACACAGAAACTCTGCTCTTCCGCGATCGGCCCGCCACCGGGCGGGGTGCGCAACCCCACCTCACCATCGGGCAGGGTCTCCCAGGTAATCTTGGTGGGATCAGACTCGGTGAGGATCTTCGGACTCTTGAGCAGCACGCCCTCGGAGCGAGTAATGAAATTGCGCCCGAAGCCCCCCACCTTGTGCAACGGGACGTAGGCGGCCCCTCCGTGTATGAACGGCCGGCCGACGTTCCAGAAGTACCGGATCTGGCCGCCGTAAGGATTTTCGCGGTCGATCTGCATCTCGCGTACCGGAACGGGATAGCGATCCTGTGACCAGGTGCGGCCGTGATCGCCCGTGTATTTGAATACGAAATAGCCCTGCGTATCGACGCGGGTGCACCAGCCGTCCTTGTACGGCGGATCGTCCCCTTTGACCTGTCGCAGATTGTCGGTGTTGTGATTGTAAAAGGCGTACACCCGCCCGTTCGGGACCTTGAGCAGCACGGCGTAAGACGCCTCGGGGCCATCCGCCCGCTCGACATCAACAGGCTTCGACCAAGTCCGGCCCTGATCCATACTGCGCAGGCTCACGATGTGCTGGCCTTTGGTCCCCTCCCGCCCCGGGCCGGTCGTGAGGATGCACAGCCACGCCCCATCGTCGGTCTTCACCACGTACGGCTGGTCGGCGTACGTCTCATCCGGAATCTCCCACCCCATGGGGATATTGCGCAGGTCCTCTGCGCACAGGGCCGGCACCGCAAGCCACAGCAACACGATGACGACCGTAGGGTGGGGCGTGCCCCACCAAAACCTACGTCGCCGAAAGAATCGGTGGGGCAAGCCCCACCCTACGCGATCCATACCCACTCCTTGTCAGGCTCGCTCAGCCCTCTCGATGGCGTCGAGCATACCGTCTACCGTGTGCTCAGTGGCCTCCAAGTCGATCCGAACGCCAAGTTGAGTCAGTTCTCTGGAAGTAACAGGTCCGATGGAGGCAACCTTTGCCGTGCCGGCATTGACCAGGTCCCGTTGGACTTGCGCAAAGAAGCCTCGGACCGCCGACGGACTGGCAAACGTCAGCCAGTGGATTCGGTTCTGTTGGATTTGCCCTTCGAGGGCAGTCGCATCGCCCTGCTGCGGCACGGCGGTGTAGATCGACACATCACGTACCTGCGCGCCCCCCTGCTGGAGCACGTCCACAAGCTCGTCCGAAGCAAGCTCGGAACGGAGCAATAGAATCTTCTTGTCGCGCAGGTTCGCATACGACATCAATTGCAGGCCCAGGTCCCGACCCGTGAAGACGGTCGGCACAAAATCGGCCTTGATGCCGTACTGCGCGAGACACTCGGCGGTCTTGGTTCCGAGAGTAGCCAAACGAACGGTGGCAAAAACCCGGGCATCCTTGCCGAGCGCACCGACAGCTTCGAAGAAGAAGTCGACACCGTTGGGACTGGTGAAGATCACCCAATCGTAGGTCGTGAGTTCCGTCAGCACCTGGAGGAACTCGTTTCGGTCGGTCAGCGGCTGGAGGGCCATCGTCGTGAACTCCACCGGTTGACCGCCGCGTAGGATAACCTTGCGTGCCATCTCGGCATTGCCGGCAGCGTCCCGCGTCACGACGATAGTCCGGCCGAACAGGGGTTTTCGCATGAACCAGTTCAGGCCGGCCTCGCCCTGGGCCGCTGGGCCTACGATGATCAGAGCCGGCGGCTCGATCTGCGCGCGGCTGCATGTCTCGACAATCTGACTCAGAGGAGCACGCACCACCCTCTGGGCCGGCAACGTGGCGTTGGCCACGAGCGCTACCGGGGTATCGGCGGGCCGGCCGTTGGCCGTCAATTGCCCGGCGATGGTGGGCAGCGTGCCAATGCCCATGTAGAAGACCAGCGTACCGGGAAAACGGGCCAGCACGTCCCAGTCGATATTCGAGTCCTCTTTGCCCTCGGCCTCCCGGCCCGTAATGAAGGCGACCTGCGAGCTGTACCGCCGGTCGGTCAGCATGATGCCGGTATATTCCGAGGCGGCAATGGCCGCGGTGATGCCCGGCACGATCTCGAAATCGACGCCCGCCTCGTTCAGCAGCACCGCCTCTTCCGTGCATCGGCCGAAGATGCAGGGATCGCCGCCCTTGAGCCGGACAACGATCTTGCCGGCGAGCGCCTTGTCCACGAGGATTTGATTGATCTGGTCCTGCGTGAACGAGCCGGGACCGATGCGTTTGGGCACATGGATGATCTCGGCATCCTTGCGGGCCAACTCCAGCAACGCCGGATTGGCGAGCTTATCGACGATAATACAGTCGGCGCTCCTGATCAGCTCGGCCCCGCGCAGCGTGATCAGGTCCGCCCGCCCGGGCCCCGCCCCGACCAAGTACGCCATGCCTTTGTTAGGTCCTGAGTTCACCTTTAGCTTGCTCCCTTTCCAGATCACGAAGAATGTCGCGGCCGCCGGCATCGAGCAATGTCACCGCGACGCGCTCGCCCAACGACACGGCTTCGGAGGCCGGCCCCCTGCCATGCTTCTTGATCATGTTGCGACCGTCGGTATTTGATATGAACGCGTGAAGCTCGATGCCACCGTTGTTGTGCTCTGCATAGGCCCCCACCGGGGCGTGACAACCACACTTCATCGTGACGAGGACCTGCCGCTCCGCCAGGACCAAGGCCCTGGCCAGCTCGTCGTCAATGGACCGCACGATCTCCACGGTTTCCCGGTCATTGCTTCTCGTCTGTATGGCCAGCGCACCCTGGGCCGGCGCCGGGATGAACTGTTTCGGGTCAAAGACGAGCGAGATCAACCCTGCCAGGCCCAAGCGCTCCAACCCCGCCCGCGCGAGGATGATCGCATCCAGGTCGGGGGTCTGCAGCTTGTTAATGCGCGTCTGCACGTTGCCCCGCAGCGGTACAAGCTCCAAGTCCGGCCGCAGATGTCGCAACTGGGCCGCCCGCCGCAAGCTTGATGTCCCCACGCGTGCGGACTTCGGCAACCGGTCGAGGGAATCAACCGGCTGTTTGGCAAGCAGGCAATCTTCGGGCCATCGCCGATTGTAGATGGCGGTCACAACCAAGCCCTCCCGCTCCTGGGTCGGCAGGTCTTTGAAGCTGTGCACAGCGAAGTCCGCCTCCCCGGCCAACAGAGCTTCTTCCAGATGCGACGTGAAAAAACCGGTATCCTTCAGATCCCACAGCGCGGTGCGACGGTCGCGGTCACCCGCGCTCAGGATCTCATTGATGCGGACTTCCAGACCGGGATGCTTCTCTTGCAGGGTGGCGATGACAGTCTGGGTCTGTGTCACGGCCAACTCTCCCCGGCGGGTAACGACGGTCAGAACTTTCATATCGATTCCAGTTGTATCCGTAGGTATTCGATCGCTGGCGCCTCAGCCCGTATATCCGCACACGCCGACGCGGGGGGAGTTGACGACCGGCAGGAACATCTCGTCGCCGCACTCGTGCGCGGCGGCGCACTTCTCACAGAGCCAACCGTCGTCCGAGTAGACGCACTCCGCACAGATTTTGACGGCAGGAGCACCACAACGCCCACACGGGATCACCGGCGGCTCATTCCGGGCCAGCACCTTGACTTGCTTGTTCTTGATCTCGCTCTCTCGCTGCACAACGACTTTCAGTATCAGATCGGTGGTGCTGCCGAAATCGTACGCATAGTGGAACTTCATCCCTGGCGCGAGCACGTCCTTGAGCTTCACATCCATGTATTCGTCATCGAGATCCATGGGCTCGACCGAGTAGCGCGTACCCGCGATCTCAAACTCGCTCATGTGGCCGCAACATTCCAGCCACACATCGCGGAGAAACCGGTCAAGGGTATCGAGCGTGGCGTCGACCGGCACCTCCAAGTGCATCCAGTACTGCGGCAGATAACGCCCTTCCACGACCAGGTGAAAGACCGGTCTTCGCCGTGTCCCTCTCTCTGGCGCCGCCGTTTCGGAGGTGGCCTGCCGGCGCAGACAGGACTTGAGATGACTGGTCATCACTGCCTTGTCGAAGATACCGCCGCAGAGACTACATTTTCCGTTCGAGATCGTTCGTTTCCGGGCCATTCCTATGCCTCCTAACCAACACCTGGGCAGGCTGATCCGCCGACCGCCAGGAACCACCCAGTGTAGAGTACTTCCCGGCCCATGTACAGTGTTCACCATGGATTGGGGAAGGCTATGAAATGAGCGGCAGGTGAATATGCTTGCGAATGGATTAGGATTCCTGATAATGGAGCACCGTATACGGATATACCCCTGAATCACCAAGGAGAATGAATGAGTGGATTCAAGCGGGCTGTCCTCTGGGCCGCTCTGGCAGCCATCGTCCTGCTGGTACTGCTATCGATCTACGGGGCCTTCCTTGGCGCCGAGCGGGCGCAGGCATTCTTCAACACCCTTCCGCTGGCGGTCTATTGGTTTGCGATGATTGTCCTGCTGAGCGCGGGGATCGTCGCGTTTCGCCGGCTCCTGCAGATTCCTTCGCTGTTGTTGCTGCACGCCGGCTGCATTCTGGTGCTGCTCGGGGCCCTCTGGGGTTCGAACGGCGGTCATGCCATCGCCCGGCGGCTCCTCGGCATCGACAAAGTCCCTCAGGGCCAGATGGGGATCCTCGAACAGACCCAGGAGAATCGCGTTCGCCTGACCGACAGCAACAGCACCCGGGACCTGCCCTTCTTCGTGCGGCTGAAGGACTTCCGGATGGATTATTATCAACCTGGGGACCTGCTCATCCACAGCCGCACCGGTGAGAGTTGGCGCCTACCTGCCGAGACGGGGCAGACCTTGTCGTTGGGCGAGAATTTGGGCACTGTCTCGATCCGACGGACCTTCGAGAACTTCCGGATCGATCTCCAGGGTAGTGAGCCGGTCGCGTACGACGAGCCGGGTGGCTCCAATCCGGCCCTGGAGGTCACGGTCGAAAGACCGGGGACCGCGCCGGGGAAGCGCTACGTCTTCGAGCGGATGCCCGGGCACGGCAATCCCAACGATCCGCTGCAGATGAGCTACAGCCGGATGGTCCGCGATTATGTCAGCGAGTTGGAAATCGTCAAGGACGGCCAGGTGGTCGCCGCCAAGGACATCGAGGTCAATCATCCTCTCCATTACGGCGGCTATCACTTCTATCAACATTCCTATGGCGAGGACAAATTCGGCGATTACACCGTCCTGATGGTGGTTTCCGATTCCGGCCTGAATCTCGTCTACAGCGGCTACGCGATGCTGATCGCCGGGGTCTTCTGGCACTTCTGGGGCCGGCGCATCCTGGCGGCCATCCGGACACGCCGCATGATGGCGCCGGCGCAGGTTGGATAACCCGGGTAGAAGAGGTTCCCATGGCAATCAAGTACACAGTCCAGGGCCTGCTCATTTACATCACCATTGCCGCTTACCTGCTGGGCTTCGTGACGATCCTGGCAGGCCGCCGGAAGACCGGACAGATGCTTTTTGTGGCCGGATTCTTCGTGGCGGTTATCGCCTTCATCTATCGCTGGTACGACGTCCGGCACGTGCCTTTGCAGAATCTCTTCGAGGTCTTCCTGTTCCTGGGCGTGGCGTGTTATCCGATCTCATGGTTCTGCCGTCGCGTCCTGCGGATCGGCGGCCAGTGGGCGGATATGCTCATCGGAGCGATCGTGCTCTTTCCGGCGGGTTTTGTCTTCCACGCCGAGCCGATGCAGCTTCCCCCGGCCCTGCAAAGCTGGCTCTTCGCCCCGCACGTCATGGTGTACATGCTGGCCTACATCTTCATGGCCAAAGCCGCCTTCCAGGCAGGCGAACACTTGGCGACCCGAAAGCCCCCTGCCGGTGAGATCAGCCTTCCCCCCGAGCAGGCGACCTACGAACTGATCGCCGTCGGCTTTCCCCTCCTGACTTTGGGTCTGATCCTCGGCAGTTGGTGGGGCAAGCTCGCCTGGGGCGACTACTGGGGCTGGGACCCGAAAGAGCTCTGGTCTTTGGCTTCCTGGCTGGTCTACCTCGGCTATTTCCACTGGCGGTACATGTTTGGCAAAAAGCACGCGCGCCTCAACAGCCTCTGGGCAATCGCGGGCATGGTCGCTATCATAATCACGCTGTTGTGGGTCAACCTGTCGCAGTTGTTCCCAGGTCTGCACAGCTACGCGACATAAGAAGGCGACGCCGCCCATAGGTCCTATTTCAGAGTCAGCCCCCGGAGGGCAGAAATGAATCGCCGTGACTTCCTCAAGACGAGTCTCGCAGCCGGCACCTCGCTGATGTCGAGCCGGCTTTCCGCAACCGACGGCAAGCGGCCGAACATCCTCTGGATCATGATGGATGATGCGCGGGCCGACACTTTGGGCTGCTACGGCCGGCCGTGGGCGAAGACGCCGCACGTGGACGCTCTGGCGGCCCGCGGCATCCGTTTCGAGACGGCCATCGTGCAGAACCCCGTCTGCGTGCCCTCCCGCCGGTCGATGAAGTCCGGCCACTATCCGCACGCGTTCGGCGCCATGGAGATGGGCAAGCCTGCGGCGGTGGAACCCGTGTACATGAAAAGGACGCGGGAGGTCCCCAATCTGCTCAACGCCTGGAAAGAGGCCGGCGTGACGCTGACCAACGTCGGCAAAACGCACGCCTATCAGAAAGACTGGGGCTACCAGAAAGATGTCGCCGCGGATTTCGACGTCTTCGGAAGGACCAAAGACGAGAAGATGAGGGCTCGTCTCCAGCAGGCGGGCAGCCGCTATCCGGATGTGGTGACGAAGACCCACGGTTGGGCCATCGGCGGGATCGTGCCGATGGCGCCCGAGGAGACAACGACCGGCAGGCTCGGCGCCCTGGCGCTGGATCGGCTGAGGCAACTGATTGACAAAAGGGAGCCTTTCTTCCTGCGGGTCTCCTTCCACGCACCGCATGTCCCCTGCCTGGTACCTCAGTCCTATTTCATTGATCCCGCCCAGATTGATCTGCCGACACCGACAGAGGAAGAGCTCAAGGGCAAACCGCGCTTCGAGCGGGAACAATTTCGCATCTACTCGGGCGGGCTGGACTTCAGCCGGGAGCAGATCGGGATCGCTCTCGGTACGTACTATGGCATGATCTCGCTGGTCGATGTACAGGTGGGCCGGCTCGTAGAGTGCCTGCGTCAGGCCGGCGCGCTCGACAACACAATCATCGCGATCAACTCCGACCAGGGCTGGCAGTTGGGCGAGCATGGGCTTTGGAAGAAGCGCGTCCTGTACGATGACAATGTCAAGGCGCCGCTGGTCCTGAGCTGTCCCACCCTGCTGCCCAAGGGGAAAGTCATAACCGAACCGGTGGAGATGATCGACTTTATCCCCACGCTGATGGACCTGAGCGGCTTGGCGGTGCCGGACGCGATCAGCGGGCGAAGTCTGATGCCTCTGATCCGAGGCGATGTCACGGAATGGCGCGAGGCCTGTTTCTGTGAGATCGATCACAGCATGTCCATGTACGATGAGCTGCGCCAGCGCAGCGGGCGGCGGATTATGGTCCGCACGAAGGAATGGAAGCTTGACTGGTTTATGGACGAGCGGGTGGCGGACAAGGATGGAGCATTGTACAATCTCCAGCACGATCCAGGTGAAAAGGTCAACCTCTACGGCCGGCCCGAGTATGCCGACGTGGTTGAGTACCTCGAACACCTGTGTCGCGAATGGGATCGTAGCACGTGAAAGTCGGAGCAACAGTCTGGGAGGTGAGAATCAATGTTCAGCAGCAGGAAGATCCAGTGGGTGTTTGTCGTTATCGCCCTGTGTGTTTCGCCGGGGTTATCGGCTGTAACGATCTCGCAGGAGGGCCGGGCGAAAGCGACCATTATCGTTACCGCCGATGCCTCCGAACCGGAGCAGTATGCGGCGAAGGAACTGGCCGCGTTCCTGGGGCAGATCACAGGCGCGACGTTCGAGCTTGCGACCCAGGCGAAGGCGGAGACATCCTGTCTGTTGGTTGGCGTTGGGGCGGCGAAGCAGGCGGACCAGCAATTCTCGACCGAGGGGCTGGGCGCCGAGGGCATCGTCATCAGAACTATCGGCGATGACCTGATCCTCGCCGGCGGCCAACCCCGCGGGACATTGTATGCCGTCTATACATTCCTCGAAGACCAGTTAGGCTGCCGCTGGTGGTCTTCGACGGAGAGTACCCTTCCGAGGAAGCCCACGGTGAGCGTGGACGACATCAATCTTCGGTACGTGCCACCGCTCGAGTACCGGTCGGCCTTCTGGTTCGACGCCTTCGACGGCGACTGGGCCGCGCGGAACAAGTGCAATGGTCAGAGCCATCGGCTCCGCGCCGAGCACGGCGGCAAGCACATCTATGAAGGATTCGTGCACACGTTCTATCCGCTGATCCCGCCGCAGAAGTATTTTGCCGAGCACCCGGAGTGGTTCAGCGAGCTCAAGGGCCAGCGTACGACCGAGCGTGCGCAGCTCTGCCTGACCAACGAGGAGATGCGAAAGGAATTGGTCAAGAACCTCAAGGAGCGGCTGCGCAACAACCCGGCGGCGACGATTGCCTCGGTCTCGCAGAACGACTGGCATGGCAACTGCCAATGCAAGAATTGTGCTGCCATCGAGCAGGAAGAAGGGGGCCCCGCGGGATTGATGCTGCGGTTCGTCAACGCCGTGGCGGCGGACATCGAGCCGGAGTTCCCCAACGTCGCAATCAGTACGCTGGCCTATCAGTACACCCGCAAGCCCCCGGCCATAACGAAGCCGCGACACAACGTCATCGTCCAGTTGTGCAGCATCGAGTGTTCCTTCTGCAAGCCGCTGGCGGACGAGCGTAACAAGGCCTTCCGCGATGACATTGTCGGCTGGTCGAAGATCTCCGACCGGCTCTACATCTGGGACTATACAACGAACTTCCGTCACTATGTCATGCCGCACCCGAACCTGCGGGTCCTTGGTCCCAATGTCCGATTCTTCGTCGATCACAACGTCAAGGGCATCTTCGAGCAGGGCGCGTACCAGAGCTATGGGTCCGAGATGGCGGAGCTGCGCGCCTGGGTGCTCGCCAGATTGTTATGGGATCCCAGCCGTAACGGGGAGAAACTAACCAACGAGTTTATCGAAGGCTACTACGGCCCCGCCGCACAAGAGATCAAGGCGTATCTGGAGACCACGCATGACGCTGTCGAGCAAAGCGGTGACTGGCTCGGCTGCTTTGAGAATCACACGGCCAGATTCCTGAACTTCGACACGCTCGCGCGCGGCTGGCAACATCTGAAAGCCGCCGGGGCGGCGGTACAAAATGACCCGGCGCTTCAGTTCCGCGTCCAGGTGGCCGAGCTGCCCATCCTGTACACCTTTGTGACGCGCTGGAACGACATGCGCGCGGCGGCCAAGGCCGCGAGCGCCGACTGGCCGATGCCGCCGTCGGCCCAGGACACGTACGACCAGTTCTTGGCTATCGCCAAGAAGAAGAACGTTACCCGGCTCAATGAGAGTCAGCAAGGCTTCGGCGCGCTGGACAGAGCCGTCGAGCGAGCGAAGAATTAGCCCCGGCTCATAGTCACGCCATGAAGCGAATCAGCGGTCGCCTCCCACGGCCTCGCCCGCCTCTTCTACGGCCTCGCCGACCTCCTCCACGGGACTTTCCCTCTCGCAACCGGACAGCACCACGGCGGTCCCCACCGCGAGAACCAGGACCAGTGCCAGATTCACCAATTTTCGCCATATCGGTTTCATCAGTCTACCCTATTTCACAATTCGTTTTCCTCGGTGCCTTTGATCCCTGCCCTGCAACGTCCCTGAAAACCGTCCCCTTCGAGGCGGGGCACAAACAGGCTCTTTCTGTACATACCGCAATGCGGCACCGCGCGTACGGCAGGGAATCTGCGCATTCGGTCATATCCAAAGACCCGGCCCGGCCCCGCCGGAAGGAAGCAACGTCCCAAGACAGTCAGAGGCAACCACCGTGCGGCGGTTGGCGCGTCAGGTGAATTGAGGTATAGTCTGGCGTCCCGGCGGATGTCACGGGTTTGCCGGGAATGAAATCAGGATTTGTGAGGAAAGTGGAAAGGAGCAAGCATGAGAAAGGTACTGGTGGTAGTGGCCGCGGTTGCCCTGCTGGGGATCGTCACCGGATGCGCCACGAACGAGGGAACCAAGACAGAGCCTGCGAAGGTCCAGCCGACCAAGGCCGAGCCGGCGGGCAAGAAGCCGCCGAGAATCGAGTACATAGACACGCCGAGCGGCCGGTGGAGAATCCATGACATGAACCGTCCGGCCCCGCCGGTCATCACACCGGGAACTTTCAGCTCGGCACGCCGGGTGGGCCAGGCCCCCTCCGATGCCGTCGTCCTTTTCGATGGCACCCAGGAATCCATGAAGAACTGGACGGACACCAAGGGCGCCCCCTCCAAGTGGGTCGTTGGCGAAGGCTACATGGAGAGCGTCAAGGGCGCCGGGTATATCCAGACCAAGGACTCGTTCGGCTCGTGCCAACTGCACGTGGAGTTCGCGACGCCGGAGAAGGTGCAGGGCACCAGCCAGGGCCGGGGCAACAGCGGCGTCTTCCTCCAGGGTGAATTCGAGATCCAGGTCCTCGACTCCTATGAGAACAAGACCTACCCGGACGGCCAGTGCTCCGCCCTCTACGGCCGGTCCGTGCCGCTGGTCAACGCTTGTCGCAAGCCCGGCGAATGGCAGACCTATGACATCATCTTCCATCGCGCCGTTTTCGGCAAGAACGGCAAGATCGTGACGAAGCCGACGTTCACGGTCATCCAGAACGGCGTGCTCGTCCAGGACCACGTCGCCCTCGAAGGCGGCACCCAGTGGAACGGTCCGCACGCCATCTCCCCCTTCCGGCCGATTCCCGACAAAGGCCCGATCCAGTTGCAGGATCACGGCAACCCCGTCCGCTACCGCAACATCTGGGTCCGGCCCTTGCAAGACTGACCTCAACCATTCGACGCCATGAACACGCGGGGCGACCCCACAAGGTCGCCCTGTTTCTTATGCCAGGTCCTACTGGGGCAATTCGTCAGGCTGGAGGTCTCTGACCGTAAGATCCCCGTAGATGACGCGATAGGTGGAAGCGTTCCGGTACTGCCACCACATGATGGCGGTCTGGCCATCACCCAGGCGGACGCCACCGCCCCGCCACTGCAGGTTCAGAACACGATCCACACCTTGAAGCCGGTTGAGGTACCAAACGGCCCGGGTCCAGTAGTCCGAGATGGGCAGGAGCCATGTCTCCTTTTGCTCGTCGGAAAAGTTGTGATCTTTGATGTACTGCCGCAGAGTCTCCTGCAGCTTGGGCAGCACTATTTCCGGGGGGAATACGCCGTCCAAGGCTTCCGCCACGACTTTCAGGCCGGTCAGCAGAGGTTCCTCCGGCAAGCCCTCACCCACGTGGGGAATGTCCGTAAACCCTTTGCCCGTTTTCTTCACCGCGTAGCCTGCCGGGGCGGTAGTCAGAAAAAGACTTCTGTCGAACGGCACGTCAAACTCAAACCGGTCAAAGACCAGTCGTCTCTTTTCCGCCAAATGGATAATCTCCAACCGAGCGGGCAGTTTGGTGTGCACGTCCGCCCACACGGTCATGTCGTTCCCCCCTAACACCACGTTGAATCCCGCGACCTTGCGCCCGTCCAGAGTGCTGGCACCGAGGGCCTCGGCGACCCCGTCCTGGAGGAACTGCGCCAGGGCCAGGAAATCCAGGTCCTTCTTCGGCTCGAAGTCGGGCCAATGCTCGTGGGCCTGTTTCTTCTCGGGATACAAGGCCAGTTCCTTGGGGATGGAAAAATCGTACACCAGAATCGACCCATCGGAGAGCAGCTCCCGGCGCTGGGTCCGACTGAGCCGCTCCACCGTACGGACGTCGAGCGGTTTATTGACTTCCTCCACCGTATACCGACAACGATAGGGGCGAAATTCGCGCATCTGAGTCAGAACATCCGCCAGAGTCACGCCAGCTCCATCGATCGATCCGCCCAGAAAATGAACGCCCAATGCAATCAGAACGACGGCCGCGACGGCCCATTTGGCTACTCGTAGTGTCATACCATATCTCCGCTTCGCGCACGTCGTATCGACGTGTACGGCTTCTCTTCGGTTGTCCAACGCCGCTTCCGCTGCACGGAGGACGCGCTCATCGGCGGAAGCATCCGGCTCGAACTGTATCTGCCGCGCCAACGATTCGATTTCGTGCGGCGTCTTCATGATTCTGTTCCTTCCCGCAGAAGCTCGCGCAGCTTCTCGATGGCATACCGGTACCGGCTGTGAACTGTCCGCAGACCTGTGCTCTGGATCGCCGCGATATCCCGAAAGGATAGATTCGCTTGCGCGTGCAGCACGAATACCTCGCGCTGTTCGCGGGGCAATTGAGCGATCGCCTCCAGAGCTGCCGCGATCTGCTCGTCTTTGACCAGTTGCTGGACCGGACTCGGGACCATCGAGGAACAGTCCGGACCCTCCGCGGCGCGGCCGATCCACTTCATCTCCCGCCGGAGTTGGTCCCGGGCCCGGTTGAGCACGCAACTGGCCAGATACGCTTTGAGATTCCGTGCGATCCGGACTCGTCCCGCCGATTCCGCCAGACGAACGAAAGCGTCCTGCAGGCAATCTTCCGCCAAGGTGGGGTCGCCAAGAAGCGTCACGGCGATGGTGAACAACTCCCGCCTGTACTTCTCGTAGATCCGGCGCAAGGCGTCCTTGTTGCCCAGGCCAAGTTGTTTGAGCAGAACCCGATCTTCTGACGCGAGCATCGTTACCCAATCGACTGTCGTTGAACGTTCAACTGCCTATAGACGAAGGCTCGCGTGATTCTACTCTAAAGAAAACACCCTGTCCGGCAGAAGATCGGCGACGGCAAGAGGCGTCGCTCGTGGCAGGTCAGTCCGAGGTCTTCACCAGCCAGCACCGGACAAGTGGAGGATTTCCTTCGTACGGCGCCGGCATACGCTTCGCTCTTGACTCACCCCCAGCGGCCGTGGTATCCTGTCGCTCGACTTGTGAAAGGGTGCTCTGATGCGGTATCCACACGGACCTGCGGTCCAGCTCTTGAGGCGGGTTCTCGCATGTGTTGTCGTGATGGGGGCGGCCCAGGAGGGCCTCGGGCAGGCTCGCGAGGCAGGCAATGCGTTGGTCAAAGTGGGCGAGTACGCGCCGGACTTCAACCTCCCCCGACTGACGATCACGAGCGATCCGAAGGGCAAACCCATCGGCGTCGTCCGCGCGGCGGACACGTTCCGCCTGTCGTCGTTTCGAGGCAAACGGCCCGTCTGCCTGATCATGTCGAGTTATACCTGACCGCCTTTCACGTCCCGTGCGGCGGACCTCGAAAGACTGTACGCGTCGTACAGAGCCCACATCGAATTCCTGATCGTCTACGTTCGCGAGGCTCACCCGGAGTTGCTTAAGGACGGTAACCGGACAGGCATCATAGGTAACCCCAAGGACCTCAAGGAGCGCACCATTCTGGCGACCGAGTGCGTCAGCCAGTACAAGCTCACCATCCCCATGGTCATCGATGGCATGGACGGCAAGGTCAACCAAGACTACCAGGCCGCGCCCGTCCGTGTCACCGTGGTGGATATCGACGGCAAGGTGGCCTTTTATGCCGGTAGAGGTCCGGCGGATTTCCGAATCCCGCCGGTGGAGAGAGCTCTCCAGACGCTGGTGGCCCATCAGGGACGCATGCCGCCAACTCCGCCGCCGCACTGGGGGGAGGCGGTCAATGGTCTACGCTGCGGACTGAGCTTCGATCCACAGAAGTTGAGCATCGGAGAAAGAACGACTATCGTAGTGAGATTTCAGAACGTTTCCGATAGACCTATCGTCCTGCCGTACGATCCTGTTGAAACGTTGAGCCACCTTGTCATCCGAGGCGACAATGGATTGACCTTGAAGGCAGAAGCGTCCGCTGCGGATCGCAGTTCACCCCGTCGCAGTCGTCGTGTTCCTGTCCAGGCTATTCGGCCCGACCAAAGCTTCGAAACCGCGACGGAGGCGAAGATCGTCCCGGCTTCCGATTCAGTGGCCCCCGCAGCCGGCGCATTCCAAGCCGTCTATAGCCTGGAAGTGAGCAGAAAAATGCTCACAGAACTCGAATCCGCGTCCCGACGGCCACTCTGGATCGGCAAGATCATGTCTGGCACCTGTACCCTCCGTGTGTCTCTTCCCCCGCCGGACCCCAAAAGGTAAAGGCCGATCAGGCCGGCCACCGCGCCCGGCGCATTTTGCCTGCCCGTACCGCCGTTTGCGGCAGCCGGCCCTCTCAGGCATTCTGCTGGCATCGAGTCTCCAAATTCGATAAGTGGCATGGAGAGACCCGATCCTACTCCGACAAAGAGGATTACTCCTCTTCCTCTTCGGACCACTCCTCTTCTTCATCCGACCATTCTTCCTCCTCTCCGAGATACCCTCCGCTCTTTTGAATGTCTTGAACGAGCCCCTCATCGAAACCTGGCAACTCATCGATCTCTTCCCAACTATCGAACGGGCGTTCCTCGATGAGCGTCTGGGCACGTTCGTCGCCAAGCTTGGGCAAAGACACCAATTCTTCCTTGCTTGCCTTGTTGATGTTGATCTTCTTCTGAGCCATAACACTACCTCCTTGCCTGCGCAGCATCCGTGCCAGGCCGATGTTCTCTCGATCTTCCCCGGACTTCCGATTGCCTTGTTGCCAGACTCCGCATGGGCTGGCCATCCTGGGTTCTTGAACTCCTGCAGACTACGCTTCATACGATGGCCGGTTTCTCCTTCCGCTGGGGAGGTCGCCTAAATGTGCCCCAGCAAAACCCTTGCCGCTCCTATGTGTATCCTCAGGACACCCCGGGGACCGCGGCAAAAATCCTGGGCATTCATGACTGGCGTTCCCACCCATCTGGTGTAGAATAGCGCGTTGCACCATTGAGATTCGCAGCGACCTGCGACACCACCGCGGATAGGAGAACATTGTCAAAGGAGGACAGCTCATGGACGCTGCCATTTTCGCGCATCGGCGGACAAACTTCGTGCTCTGGGGAGTTACGGAGTCGGATTCTCCTCCCAAGCTGATCATCGGCCGGCTGGACCTGGGCGCCCCGGTCAAGCTCACGGAAGAACGCCAATTTGTCCTCCAGCGGTCGCCGCAGTTCCCTGATCTGTGGATGATCCCGGCCGCCCAGTGCGCCCTGAAGGAGGGCGAAGTCTACCGTTACTGGTTCGAGGTCACGGATACTCACCCGGGGCGCTCCAGCCGGCGGATTCAAATCACGGACCCCATGGCCTACACGATCGATTGGCGCCTGTCGTCTCCCGAGCCCGAGGGACCCGGCTATGGCTCTGACGACCAGTACCCGCCGGCCGTGATCAAATTCCAGCAGGGGCAACTCGTCTCGTGCGACGGAGGCGGCGAACTCTGCGAAATGCAGGACGACGCGCCCCCCGCCACACTGCCGCCCAACAACCGCCTCGTGATCTACGAACTGCCGACCGCTTGGACCCGGGACCTATCGCGGAGACAGTACGAGATCTCGCTGGGCACGTTCCGGGACGTTACCGCACTCCTCGATGAGCAGGAAACCGGCGCCAACTTCGCCGACCTGGCCGTCACCCAGCAGGCGCACCCGTATCTGATCGAGCTCGGCATCAACGCCCTCGAGCTTTGCCCGCCGGCCGACAGCTATTACATCCGGCAGTGGGGCTACGGGACCACTAATTTCTTTGCTCCGGACTATGAGCTTGGGCTCCCCAGCGACTACTCGTGGTCGGCCTCCAACCAGGACCTCCGCGCGCTGATTGGCGCATGCCATGCGCACCACGTGCGGTTTTTCGCCGACGTGGTGATGGCGTTCGCCAAGATCAACGCCTACCTGGCCGGCGCCACGCAGCGGTTCTTCATCCTGAACCCCAAGGGGGAGCCAAGCAGTCCGGATGCCCACAACTCCCGCGGCCATGACGAGAAGAACTTTCGCGATGGTTTCGGCAGCACCCTGTTCCGCTACGCCGCCTTCACGGAGGGTTATGACCCGGTCTCGGGCCGGCAGACGAGTCTGTCCCCGGCCCGACAGTTGATGAAGGCCAGTCTTCTGCGTTGGATGAACGACTTCCACGTCGACGGCATCCGCCTGGATAGTGTGGAGAACGTGGCGAACTGGGACTTCATCCAGGAATACAGAGACCTGGCGCGCCACGCGTGGCGCGATCGTTTCGGCGCGCCGGCCGCGACCGGCGCCGACGAACGATTCCTCGTCGCCGGGGAGGAGCTCACCGAACCCTTGGGGCTTCTCGACCGGGACACCCCCCGGCTGGACGCCCTCTGGAACGAACGCTTCAAGAGACACATTCGTGCCGCCCTGCTCGGGCAGAATGCCGCGGATGAGCCGAGCTTCGAATGGACAGTGCGCAAGGCCATCGACTGCCGCAACCTGGGCTATCGCGATGGCGCGCAGGCGATCATCTATTTGACCTCCCACGACGTCGAAGGCTTCCGCAACGAGCGGCTGCTCAACTTCTTCCGCAACAGCGGCGTGTACGACGCGGAGAAGCGCATCGAGCTCGGCTTCGCGTGTTTGCTGACCGCCGTGGGAATCCCGATGATTCTGGCGGGCGAAGAGTTCGCCGACGAGCACGACTTGTTCGGCCCCGGGGGGAGCATCTCCAACGGGGGCGGCAAACAAGTGGACCCCGTGAACTTCTCCCGGCTGGAAGGGGATGGGAATGAGTGGCGGCGGCGGATTAAGGAATATGTCGGTCGTTTGATCAAATTTCGCACGAGCAGTGACGCGTTGGCGGTCAACGACACGGAGTTCATTCACCTGGATTTCAATGACGGCAAGCGGGTCCTCGTCTGGCGCCGCGGCGGGCCGTCCCAGAAGCCTGTCGTCGTCGTCGCCAATTTCTCCGACTTTGGCACTGCGCCCGGCGGGGAATACCGTGTGCACAACTGGCCGGCGACCCCGGCCGGCGCCAAGTGGCAGGAGATTACTCAACCGCACGAGGTTCCGCCGGATTGGGTGGGACGAGAGCCCCTCTATCCGTGGGAGGCCAAGGTGTATACTCTGGTTTGAGTAACACGCCTTGCCCCACGTGAGAGCGAGCGGTTGTAGTCGTCTTCCGGCCTGCCGTTCTCGTAGCCGTTCACGACTTTCTGTCAGGGCAACAGTGAGGGAGCGGGTTCTTGTCGGAAATATGCGTTGAGGGCGTTACAGAAGAACTCGAAGACGCGAC
>CAYHAJ010000286.1:0-24194 GCA_964354535.1 uncultured Pirellulales bacterium | reverse complement strand
TTGAGATTGCTTCGTCGCAGCGCTCCTCGCAATGACATCAGCGGGCTCACGCCGCCTCTGGCGTTTTGAATCATTCGGGTTCATTCCCCGCGGCTTGCCGCGTGGAAGCGGTAAGCCGATTGTTTCGATACCTCGCAGCTTGCTGCGAGGTAGTTCATTTTGTTATTTGGTGCTTCGAATTTGTTTGGAATTTGATGCTTGGAATTTGGTGCTTCGAGTCTCCTACACTTGTTCCGGCACCACCCAAGGTTCCCGGTAGGTTCTCTTCAGGTACTTGTTCGCCTCCGGGGCGTTGACGAACGTCTCGGTCTTCGCGTCGAACGTCAGCTTCTGGTTGCCGACGCGGTAGGAGATGTTGGCCATGTGGGACAGCAGGGCGGAATAGTGGCCCTGCTCGACGTCGGCGATGGGTCTTTCCCGTGTGCGCATGCACTCGATGAAGTTATCCTGATGCCACTTGTCACCCTGTGGGCCGTGACGGAAATCGACCACCTTGCCGTCGGCGTCGTAGATCTGCCAGCCGCCGCCGTGCCGGCCCAGGTACATGAAACCTTTCGTCCCCAGGATCTCGATCCGCATGGAGTAGAAGGGCCAATCGGGGAAGATGTCCAATTCGCGGATGGGCGTCGGCACCTTCTGGAGATACGGGGTCCAGAGGGTCGATTCGAACATGAGCGTGAAATCGTCGCTGTACTCGAACGTCGCCAATTGTGTGTCCGGGACCTCCCGGCCGTCTTTCAAAGCATAGACGCCGCCGGTGTGGAAGACTGTCTTGGGATAAGGCTTATCGCCGAGGACCATCCGGGCGAGGTCCAGTTGATGGATGGCGTCGCCGGCGATGGGGCCGCAACTGTATTCCCACTGGTTGAGCCAGGCCCGGCTCGGATTATACGGCAGCTTCGGGGCGGGGCCGCACCAGAGGTCATAGTCGAATCCCTCCGGGATCGGCTGGATCGAGCCCTTGCCCATCATGTTGTGCTGCATCATCATGAAGACCCGGACCAGGTGGACATCGCCGAGCTTGCCGCCGCGGATCTGCTCCAGGGCGTCTTTCGCGTACGGGATGCTACGCGACTGCGTGCCGACCTGGACGACGCGCTTGTACTTGCGGGCCGCCTCGATCATCTTGCGGCCTTCCCACACGTTGTGACACATCGGCTTTTCCGTGTAGACGTCCTTGCCCGCCTGGCAGGCCATGATGGTCCCGAGGCCGTGCCAGTGGTCGGGCGTCGCATTGATCAGGGCATCCACGTTCTTATCGTCGAGGATCCGCCGGAAGTCCTGCACGACCTGGGTCGGCTTGCCCTGGACCTTCTCAATCGTCTGTTTCGCCCGTGCCGAGCGACGATTGTCCGGATCGCATAGATAGACGATCTGCGCATCACTGCGACCGGCGAACAGTTGGGCTACCTGTGTGCCTCGTCCGCCGCAACCCATCAGCCCGATTCTCACCTTCTCATTGGCCGCCCGGCTCTGCCGCTGCGGCAGCATGGCTACCATAGCGGCGGTCCCCAACGAACTCTTCAGGAACTCTCTGCGATTCACCGATCCCATGACATGTTCTCCTCGATATGCGTTATGCTTGTCCGAGTGGCAATTCAAACGGTGCGTAATACGCACCCTACCGCCTATTTCGACTTTCGCTTGTCCTCGATCTGCACTTTCGTCTGAATCGTGTTATCCTGCAGATTCACGGGGCCCACTTTCTCTTCGATCAGGATCGCCGGAGCGGATTCGTCCTGCGTGTCGCGAATCGTGTTCTTCACGAAAACGAGGTCGTTGACCTCGCCCCGGATGCGGATCTCGGCGCCGCCGTTATTCTCGATGGTGTTCTCCTCCAGTCGATTACGGTGGGGGGCCATGCCGAGTGTTTCATTGCGGAAGAACACCCCGTTACTCTTGTTCAGACGCGCGATATTGCGCCGCAGGATGTTGTCGGAGTCCTTGTGGCCGATGGAGATTCCGAATTGCCCGTTCTGCTCAAGGACGTTCTGTTCGAACAGGCCGTGGCGGACCCGCCAGCACAGGAACAGTCCATCCGTCCCATTGCGGCGGGCGATGCAGTTGCGGACCGTCGGCCGTTGCGAGCCGCTGCCCGGATGAAGCCCCAGGACAGCGTTGTCTTCGGAGATGCAGCCCGTGACGGTGACGTCGTTCGACTGCTGGAAACTGATGCCATCCCCATTGTAGTTGCGCACGACGCAGCCGCTGATGACGGTGCCGAACCCCTGGTAAAGAAAGATGCCCGCGCCTCGGCAGCCGTTCAGAGGGACATTCGCCTGCTTATTGCCGTCAATGGTCAGATTCTCGATGCGGACGCCTTCCGTGTGGTAGACGCTGACCACCGGGAATACGGTCGCGGCCTGCGCGCCGTTGGCCACCATGCAGTCCGCCCCCAACGGCTTGTTGAAGGAGAAGGTGTTGTCCCGTCGGCCCGTGATGCGGGCGACGGTGGTGTGGAACCCGCCGGCCCCCTTGTCCCAGACCGCGATCCCGGCGCCGACGGTGAATCCCTCGGGGTTGCGCAGAGTGATCTGCTGCTCCCCGAAGTCGCCGTCCAGCGCCAGGGCGGATGCTGCCCCTTTGGCCTTCCGCAGGATGGTCTTATCTTTGACGCCCCGGACTATCACGTGAGGCCGCAGGTGCAGCGAGTCGTACATCGTGTACTCGCCTGGACCGATCTCCACGACGCCACCGCCGAGGTTCGCGACGTAATCGACCGCCGCCTGCAGGACGCGATTGCTGTCCCCCGTCATATCGGCGTTGGTCCGGCCGACCGTGATGTGGGGGAGTTCCGCCATCTTCGAGTGCATGGCCTTGGGCAGTTGCTCCTCGTCCGGCTTCGGGGAGAAATCGCGCGTTTGACCGGAGGCTTGCGCCGGTCCATACGCGCCAAGGACAAGGACGACGAGAATCGGAAGGACGATCTTGTGTGTCATCGCTGACCTCCTGAAAGATCTTCTTCGTGGCGAGGGCATCTTGCCCTTGTTCCCCCTTCGCCGGCAAGAGGCCGGGGCGACGGAAGGGCGGGACGCCCTCGCCACGTTGCCCATCTGCCGAAGCACTCGTGATTATCAGAGAGCAGGCTGTCCTTGTCAAGACGCGGGGCAAACGCAAAGCCGTCTTACCCATTGGGTGGCAGCGTCAAGCGCAGCTTGGCGATGGCGGCTTGGCCGTCCGAAGGACCATCGCCAAGGCCTCCGGCCTTGACGCTGCCACCCGTCCCTGAAGACGGCGACGTTCTGAACCCATCTGCTGCACGGACTCCGCGTCCGCCGCGATCGATGTTGGACATCCGCTTGACAACTCCGGCGGCATGGAGTAGACGAGGCTATAAGGCTTCGGGAGATTGTGCCTATGATCGATGTTCTGCACTTGGATGAGCGCGGCTTGGAGGATTGGCTCAGCGAGCCTTTGGCGGCGACGCGGGCGATGCTGGAGAAAGTCGAAGGCGACATCGCCGTGCTGGGGGCGGGGGGCAAGATGGGGCCCACCCTGGCCATGATGCTGAAGAAGGCCACGCCTCGGAAGAACGTCTACGCCGTTTCACGCTTCAGTGACAAACAGGCGCGGCAACGGATCGAAAGACACGGGGTCAAGATCATCGAAGCCGATCTCCTCGACGAATCGGCCTATGGCAGTCTGCCCAACGTGCCGAACGTCTATTACCTGGCGGGCATGAAGTTCGGCGCTTCCGGCAATCAGCCTCTCACGTGGGCGATGAACGTCTATATGCCGGCCATCGTGGCGCAGCGATACAGGCAATCTCGGATCGTCGCTCTCTCGACCGGCAACGTATATCCGTTTACGAGTCTGACCAGCGGCGGGCCCCGCGAGACAGACCTTCCCAATCCCGTCGGGGAATACGCCCAATCCTGCCTCGGCCGCGAGCGGATGTTTCAGCACTTCTCGCAGCAGTTCGGCACGCCCGTCACGCTGATCCGGCTCAACTATGCGAACGAGCTGCGCTACGGCATCCTTGTTGACCTGACCCTCAAAGTTCTGCACGGCGAGCCCATCGACCTCACGATGGGGGCGGTCAATCTGATCTGGCAAGGCGACGCCAACAACTACATCATTCGCGCCCTGAGTATTGCGAAGAGCCCGCCGGCGATTCTGAACGTCACCGGGCCCCAGATGCTTTACGTCCGCGACCTGGCGGGTCGGATCGGTAAGGTCCTCGGCAAGGAGCCGCGTTTCGTGTCACAGGAAGCCGATACGGCGTTGCTCTCCAATGCCTCCACCTGTTGCGGGCTGTTTGGACCGCCGGCGATGAGCCTCGACGAGATGATCCAAGCCATTGTGCCGTGGGTGGCCGCCGGCAAGCCGGTCTTGAGCAAGCCCACGAAATTCGCCGTGCGTGACGGCCGATTCTGAGAAGCCTTAATGCGGCGAGGGCATCTTGCTCTTGCGTGTCGCGGCCATCCTGCCCGCGCTTCGAGGGCGGGACGCCCGCGCCACGATGTCTGTGATGGTCGATTTTGAAGGGATCCCTTGATGATGCGGTCAAGCGTCTTCCAGAGGCTCAGCGAGGGCTGTGTCATTCCGGCCCACCCGCTCGCCTTGACCTCCACGAACAAGCTCGACGAGCGCTGGCAGCGAGCCTTGACGCGGTACTACCTCGCGGCCGGCGCCGGCGGCGTGGCGGTCGGCGTGCATACGACCCAGTTTGCGATCCACGAGCCGAAAGTGGGCTTGTACAAGCCCGTTCTGGAACTGGCGGCCCAGACCGCCTCGCAGGCCGTCACCTCGGGCCAGCTCAAACCGCCCATCCTGGTCGCCGGCGTAGTTGGCAATACTTCCCAGGCCGTTCGCGAAGCTCAATTGGCGGTCCAACTGGGTTACCATCTGGGCCTGCTCTCCCTGACCGCCTTGCGCGGCAAGTCCATTGACGAGTTGATTGACCACGCGAAGCAGATAGCCGACGTCGTCCCGATCATGGGCTTCTACCTCCAGAGCACGATCAGCCACATGTTGCTGCCGAAGGAATTCTGGCGCAGGCTGGTCGAGATCCCGAGGGTGCGGGCGATCAAGATCGCGCCGTTCAACCGTTACCAGACACTCGATGTCCTGGAGGCCGTGGCCGAGTCGGGGCGGGCAGATGAAATCGCCCTATATACGGGCAACGACGACAACATCCTCGTCGATCTTCTCACGTCGTACGTGTTCCGTGTCCGGGGGCACGAGGTGCGTCTGCGGATCGTCGGGGGTCTCCTCGGCCAGTGGGCCTGCTGGACGAAAAGAGCGGCGGAGAACCTGGAAACGATTCACCAGATCCACCGGGCCGGCGGCCCGGTCCCGCCGGAAATGCTGACGCTGGCCGCCCAACTGACCCTGGCTAATAAGGCGCTCTTCGATGCCGACAATAATTTCGCCGGCTGTATTCCTGGCATCTCGTACATCCTGAAGCGACAGGGCCTGATGAGCCACGTCGGCAGCCTGGACCCCGCCGACCGGCTCTCGCCCGGCCAGACAGAGCAGATCGACCAGATCATTCGTCAGTATCCGCACCTGACGGACGACGAATTTGTCAAAGCCAACCTGGACGCCTGGCTTGCCTCCTGAAATGAAGCTGTTCAAACGCAACCAATGCGGCGAACCTGTGAATCTGCTCGTGATCACCAGCTTCTGCGTGACGATGGCAATCTGTGCGGGCTTTTGTTACCTCGGCTTTTACCAATCACAACTGCTTGGCTGGATATGCCTCGCCGTCTGCCTTTGGGGTTGGCAGATCGTTAATGCACTTGTTTTGAACCTATTTTGCCCTCTCAACAGGGGCAATGGCTCTGTAACCACGGATAGTCACGAGATTGTCTCCGACCCGGACTTGGCCAAGCTCATTGGCAGGAGTGGCAGCACCACGACCTCTTTGCGACCATCAGGCTACATTGTAGTCGATGGATTGCGGTATGATGCTATCGCCACAGGCGAATTCATCGAGCGAGACACGCCTGTCCGTGTCTCCGCCATCAAGCATAAATGCCTGGTAGTGGACAAGATTAGCCAAAGCGGCAGTTGATTTCCGGCATTGATCCGTCACCCGGATCATCGAAACGCTTCGACTCATGGGCGGGACGCCCATGCTACTTCGGCAAGGCGGCGCGGATACTGTTGGCTACCTGTTGGGCCAGCAGGCGGGAGCCTTCCTCAGTGAAGTGGACGTTGCTCGGCCGCTGGATCGACGCCAACCGGGGCAGGGCGAAGGCGTAGAGATCGTTCACGCGCACGCCGTGCCTCTTCATGATGGCGAGGGCGGCGCGGTTGTACCGCTCGACATCGCCTTTGATCCGGCCCGCGGCGCCGTCCGGGACCGGCGTTGTCGTGGCGAAGATCAGCCTGGCCCGCGTCTGCTTGAGCCGTTTGACGATTTGTTCCAGGTTGCGGGCGTACTCGTCAACGGACATCACTTGAGTGCCCTGGTCGGGCGCGACCAGGGCGCCTTTGGCATTGACGTACTTGAGGTCGTGCAGGCCGTGGTTGAAGTGAATCACGGCCCACGGCGTGTCCCCCAACCAAGCGTCAAGCTGGGAGAGGCCGTTCCGCGTGTGGCCGGCATTCCCGGCGTTGTGGTAGACCTCCGCTTGGCCTGCGAGAAGCTGCTTGGTCGGCTCGAAGTAGCCGATCGAAATGGAGTCGCCGATGATCAGGACCCGGACCGTACGGTTCTGCTTCGTCGCCGAACTTCCTGAAGCACAACCGAGCAAGCAGGTCGAAAGCGTGCCCAATAGGACGGTCCATTTCATGATTCGTGTTCCCATGTTGTGACATCTCCTTTCAGTGTGCGCCTTTTCCAGAGCGCAGGGTTTTGATGATCTTCCTGTTCGCTGCCGGGAAAGCATATCGGCCGAGGTCGCCGGGGCGCACCCATTTGAAATCGGCGCAGGCGAGGCAGCGTGGCACGCCGGACACGTAGGTGCACTCGAACGCGTGAATACGGACGCGAAAATGCGAATACGTATGATCCACGACGGTCAACAGGCGGCCCACCCGGACCGTGATCGCCAGCTCCTCCCGGACCTCGCGTCGCAGGGCGGCTGTGAGCGATTCGTCGTGGCGTTTCTTGCCGCCGGGGAACTCCCACAGACCACCGAGCAGCCCCGCGGGCTTGCGCTGATCGATGAGAATGCGGCTCTTCCGGTAAATCACGCCCACCGCTACGGTGTGGAAAGGCAACGGCTTCTTGCGCGTCCGCAGAGGCAGAGAATTTTGCTCGCCGCGCAGCCGGGCTTCGCAGAGCCGGTTCAGCGGGCAAGTTTCACAATCCGGGTTGCGCGGTCGGCAGACTTCCCGACCCAGTTCCATCAGCGCCTGATTGAACTGGCCGGCATGGCCCTCGGGCACCAGGTCCTCGGCGAGGGACCAGATTCTCTTTTGGATCGCGCTATCCTTGGGACTGCCCTTGATACGAAAAACCCGGCATAGGACCCGTGTCACGTTGCCGTCCACCAGGGGCTCTCGTTTGCCGAAGGCGATGCTGGCAATCGCCCCGGCGGTGTAACGGCCGATGCCAGGCAGGGTCAGCAATTCCTCTCGGGTAGCGGGCAGATGGCCGCCAAAGTGGGTCACGATCTGCTTCGCGGCCTGGTGCAGATTCCTGGCGCGCGAATAGTAGCCCAGGCCTTCCCACTGCTTCATCACCGTGTCCAACCGAGCGCACACCAGATGCGCGACCGTCGGGAACCGGCTCAAGAACCGCTGGTAGTACGGCACGACGGTCTGGACCTGCGTCTGCTGTAGCATGATCTCGGAGACCCAGATCGCATACGGGTTTTTCGTCCGGCGCCACGGCAAGTCCTGCGCGTTCTCGGCAAACCAGCCCAGCAAGGCCGTCCGGATCTGAGCGTATTGCTTCTCTTGCTTCATGCCTGGGCGGGTTGGGGGTCCCCAACGCATGGCTTCGCGTTGGGGAGCCCTTGTCCGATCTGATCCTTCTTGCGGTACACCATCCCCTCGAACAGCGCGACGGTTTCGCCCGCGTCGTCGGTGACCTTGATCGAGTAAGTGGCCAGTTTGGGATTGCGCGACGTTTCCACGCCCTCGGCATACAGCGTGCCTTGTTTGGCTGCTTTGGCAAACCAGACGCTGGCGTTGATCGCGACCGCCACGGTGCCGTGCGAGTTGGAGGCCGCCGCGAAGACCAGGTCCGCCAGCGTGAAGATCGCGCCGCCGTGGACCAAGTCCACGCCATTGAGGTGCGCCTCGGTGATCGCCATTTTGGCCTTCGCCCGGCCCGGCCCGATCTCCAGCAACTCGATGCCACTATGCTGTGCAAACCGGTCCTTCTTGAAAAAATCCCAGATCGCTTGCATGACAAACGGTTCCTATTTACGATTTACAGTTTACGATTTACGACTCGACCGGCGGTAGGCCTGTGTCATGGATCCCCTCCGTCCCGTGGATGCCATGAGACCCGTGCCGGTGCAAATAGTAAATCATAAAGCGGAAATAGTAAATCGCCCGGTATGAAACAGAGAACCATAGACTTCCACACGCATGCTTTTCCTGATGCGCTGGCGCCGCGCGCGATGAAAGCGCTGCTGGCGGAAGCGCCCGGGATCAAGGCGTACCTCGACGGGACCATCGCTGATTTGCTGCGGTCGATGGATCAGGCCGGCATCGAGAAGAGTGTGATCTGCTGCATCGCGACCAAGCCGGAGCAGTACGAGCCCATCCTACGCTGGTGCGGGGAGATTCGCTCGGACCGGCTGATTCCTTTTCCCTCGGTTCATCCGGCCGATCCCGCGTGCACCGACCACATCCAGCGGATTCGCGCGGAGGGATTTGACGGGGTCAAGCTGCACCCGTTCTATCAGGATTTCTATGCGGACGAAGACCGGATGTTCGCTTTCTACGAGGAAGTCATCCGGCAGGACCTGCTGCTGGTCATGCATACCGGCTACGACATCGCCTTTCCGCGCATTCGGCGGGCCGATCCCGAGAAGTTGCTGGGGATGGCCGAGACCTTCCCCGATCTCAAGCTGGTCACCACGCACCTCGGCGCCTGGCAACAATGGGACGAGGTGCGCCGGCACCTTCTCGGCCGCAAGATCTACATGGAGATGTCCTTCGCGCTGGAAGAGCTGGGCCCTGCGCGGGCGCGCGAGATGATCCTGGGCCATCCCGAGGGCTATCTGCTCTTCGGCACCGATTCCCCGTGGACCGACCAGGCGGGGACACTGACGCTGCTGGAAAATTTGCAGCTTCCGGAAAAAAAGCTCAAACCGATTCTGGCGGACAACGCGCTGAGCCTGCTGGGCCTGGTCTGAGTCACCGCGCGGCAGGGAGGTGATGTTAAGTTTTTTTAATATCAGGACTTATGCGCAGTAGCGTCGCCTGCGGGGCCCGGAGGCGCGGAGTGGGAGACGGGAGAGTGGGGCCGGAATCCGTCGTCCCGGGCCGCGAATTTTGGCGCACTGTCCGAAAAGGCGCTTCCTTTTTGTACTGATCTTGCGCATTATTATCCGATTAGTAATGGTTGGAGGCCGGTTGCGCGTGTCATTCACGTGACGGCCCACAGGCAAGTAGAGTGTGGAAGACCGACGGCGCCGGGGTTGTAGATATCGAGGTCACCCGACGCAGAGAAACGGGATCTCGCAGCCAGTAAGGGATCTGTTGTCGGAACTCGTGGTGTGGAGAGAAAGGTCCTGGCGCAGAGGGGCTCGGGACACGAAGGGGAGAAGAGAGTATGCCTCGTCACCAAGTCGGCCCGTGAGGCTGCCCGACCCCTTTCGTTGGCTCAGGGCTTATGCTTGTCACCAAGTAGACAGGCCGCGGTGCCTCGGGAGTCTCACGGCCGGGGCAGTGGTCGGTTGTACTAAACAACTCTGGGAGGTAAAAGGAGAAACAAATGAAGCAGCAAACGTGGAAAGCCGGATTGGTGATGGCTATCGTGATCGCAGTCGCCGGAGCGACGGTGTTCGCCAGTGCGACGGCCCCGGCCCCGGCGAAAGAGACCGCTCCCGCCGTGGCCCCGGCCAAACCGGCGGCGCCGGTCCATCAGGAACTGTTCTGGCCGGAACTTTGGCAGACGCTCCATGATCCGACCCCCTGGTTGCACATGGGACTGGATCATCGCTTCCGGGTCGAGACAGGCCAGAATTGGCAAACCCTCAATGGCAACAACGGCCCCACGGATGACTGGCTGTACCAGCGCTACCGTACCCGGTGGTGGACGAAATGGACGGTGAACGAGGATATCAGTTTCAACACGCGGTTGGTGTGGGAGTTCCGCACCTGGGAGGACCCGGACACGAGAAACCGGAACTTGAACCCCCGTTACCCGGGGCGCGATCCGGGCGAGACGGTCAAAGAATTCAATATCGATGAGGCGATCTTCGACTGGTTCAATGTCAATATCCGCAACATCGGGGGCATGCCGTTGACCGCCACCCTGGGTCGCCAGGACATCATGTTCGGCGTGGGCTGGCTGGTTCTCGATGGGACCCCGCTCGACGGCTCGCGGACGGTCGGCGCGTTCAATGCCGCGCGGTTCACCTATGACTGGGGTGACACCAACACCAAGATCGACGCCATTTACATCAAGCAGAACGCGCACGACAGCGGCCTCTACAAACCCATTAATGATCAGCACCGGGGCGTCACCGAGCAGGATGAGCACGCGGGCATTCTGTATCTGACCAACACCACGTGGAAGCCCGTCCAGCTCGAAGGGTTCCTGATCTACAAGAATGACAACCCCATCGATGAACAACTCAGCAACTTCCCATATGGGTGGACCCAACGGGCGAGTGTCTACACCCTCGGTGCGGCTGTGGCGGGTACCCAGGGAGATCATTGGAAGTATCGGGCCGAAGGTGCTTTCCAGACAGGGGATCGCAACGCCACGCTGGGCGCCGCGGATTTCTTCACGTTGGGAGACGTGGGACCGGAGCAGGACGTCCGGGCTTACGGCGCTCTGTCCACCTTGGAATACATGTTCAAGGACCCGTATGACCATGCCACACATCTGACCTACGAGTATGCTTCCGGCGACGATCCCGATACGCAGGGCACCAATGAGCAGTTCGACCTGCTCTGGGGTGAGTGGCCGCGCTGGAGCGAGTTGCTCATTTACACCTACAGTTACGAAACGCAGGTCTCCAACAATACCAACCTGCACCGCCTCAACGTGGGGCACCGGTTCAACCTCAACAAGCAGTGGCAGGTCACGGCCGATTACCATGCCCTCTGGGCCGATCAAAACACCGGTGCGACCGATCCTGCCAACCGGTTGCGGATGTCTCCCACCGACCGGTTCCGCGGCCATCTGCTGACGACGTGGTGGCGCTACAAGTTCAGCGATCAGATGTACGGGCACTTCCTGGGTGAGTACTTCATCAATGCGGGCGAGTATTACACGGCACCAAGTGATGACGACGCCTGGTTCTTCCGCTTCAATTTCGAGTACATCTTCTGACGTAACGGTGGTCCAGTTGACCGGATGATCTCAAGTCCCCGGGAACCGGTTCCCGGGGACTTTTTTCTTGGGGGCAGCTTCTTGATGTCGCCCACGGCGGATTCTATAATAGCACCCCTATGGCTAAGGCAAAGACATCGAATCAGGCGTTGTTGTCCGGAAATGAAGCGTTAGCATACGGGGCCTACGAAGCGGGTTTGAGCGTGGCGTGCGCCTATCCCGGTACGCCCTCGACCGAGGTCCTGGAGACCCTGGCCCAGTTCCCGGACGTGGACGCGCAGTGGTCGGTCAACGAGAAGGTGGCCTTCGAGGTAGCTCTGGGCGCCGCCATCGCCGGGGCTCGCAGCCTGTTCGCGTGCAAGCACGTAGGCTTGAACGTCGCGATGGACCCGCTGATGACGGCCTCCTATACCGGCATCCTGGCGGGCTTCGTCGTGGTGGTCGCCGATGACCCCGGGATGCACTCCTCGCAGAACGAACAGGACACGCGCTGGGTCGCGCTTTACTCCAAGCTGCCGATGCTCGAGCCGGCCAGCCCCGCCGAGGCGAAGGAGTTCATCCAGGAGGCATTCCAGATCAGCGAGCGCTACGACACGCCGGTCCTGCTTCGCATGACCACGCGGGTCTCGCACACGAAGGAGAATGTCCGACTCGAGGAGCGGCACGTCCCGCCCCGGCCGGAGTTCGAGCGAAACATTGCCAAGTACGTCATGGTGCCGGGCAACGCCTATCAGCGGCACATTCTGGTCGAGAAGCGGCTCCAGGAGCTTCAGTCTGTGTCGGAGAAGAGCCGCTTCAACCGCATCGAAAAGGGCGACGGCAAGCTCGGTTTCATCACGTCGGGCGTGGCCTACCAGTATGTGAAGGAGAACTACCCCGACGCTTCGTACTTGAAACTGGGTATGTCCTATCCCTTCTGCGACGATAAGATCAAGGCCTTCGCCCAGACGGTGAAGAAGGTGGTCGTCGTCGAGGAGCTGGACCCGTTCATTGAGGAGCACGTCAAAGCGCTGGGAATCAAGGTTGCGGCGAAAGACCTTTCGTTCCGGATTGGCGAACTGTCCCCGGAGTTGATCCCGTCGCTGGTAGCAGGGGAGGTCAAGCAAGAGGTGAAGGCGGTCAAACGCAAGCCTCGGCTTTGCCCGGACTGCCCACACTGGGCAACCTTTGCCGCCCTCAAGAAGCTGGACTTGTACGTCGCCGGCGACATCGGCTGCTATACGCTGGCGTGCCTGCCGCCCATGTCGGCCCTGCATTCCTGCATCTGCATGGGCGCGGGCGTGACCTTAAGCGAGGGCTGGCACAAGGGGGCACCGGGCAAGAAGATCGTGGGCGTTCTGGGCGACTCGACCTTCGTTCATTCGGGCATCACCGGACTGATCAACGCCGCCTACAACAAGGCCCAGGGCGTGATCCTGATCCTGGATAACTCCACGACGGCCATGACCGGCGGCCAGCAGCACCCGGCGACCGGCTTGACGATCCGCAATGAGCCCACAAAGAAGCTCATCCTGGAAGACCTCTGCCGGGCGTGCGGCGTGGACCACGTCGATGTTGTGGACCCGAAGAACCTCGAGGAATTCCGAACGATTTTGGAGAGACGCGTGAACGAGGATGCCCTGTCGGTCATCATTTCCCGGCATCCGTGTGTCTTGCTGAAAAGGTAGTCCTGCCATGAGCGATAAGGTTTACAGCATCACATTCGGCGGCATTGGCGGCCAAGGGATCCTTAAGGCTTCCGAGATTTGCAGTTGGGCGGCCCTGTATGCCGGCTATCATGTCAAGAAGTCCGAGGTCCACGGGATGTCCCAGCGGGGCGGCTCGGTGGAGTCCCATGTCCGTTTCGGCAAGCGGGTGTACTCCCCGTTGGTCCCGATGGGGGGCGCGGACATCCTGATCTGTTTTCATCCGGAAGAGCTGCCACGGCTCCAGGCGTTCCTGAGCAAAGACGGGATCGACTTGAGCGGCTACGTGGAGAAGGCCACGCAGATGACAGCCGACAACCCGCGCGGTCTCAACACCTGCTTGACCGGCGTGCTTTCCGCGAAGCTGCCGATCCAGGAAGAGCACTGGATGCAGGCCATTGAGACGGTCTTCAAGGGTAAGGGCGTCGAAGAGAACAAGAAGGTATTCCTGGACGGAAGAAAGTTGGGTCAATCATGATTTGGAGAGAAGATGTCGAATGTGCGGCCCCGGCAGACCTCAAGGAGCTGCAATCGGGCTACCTGAAGAAGCTCATTCCGTACATCTACAGCAATTGTCCCGTCTACCGGAAGAAGCTGGACGCGGCCGGCGTCAAGCCGGATCGCATCAAGTCCATCGACGATATCAAGCGACTGCCCTTCACGACCAAGGAGGACATGCGGGACAACTACCCGTTTGGCTTGTTCTCCACCGGGCAGGACCAGATCAAGGAGATTCACGTCTCCAGCGGCACGACGGGCAACCCGACCCTCGTTGGCTACACGAAGGATGACATCAAGCTGTGGGGCGACGTGATGGCCCGTGTGCTGGGCTGTGCCGGCGCGGTGCCGGGCGACACGATCCAGATCGCCTATGGCTATGGCCTGTTCACCGGCGGCCTCGGGTTCCATTACGGGGCCTTGGAGATGGGGCTGCGCATCATCCCGACCTCCTCCGGCCAGACCGCCCGCCAGCTCAAGCTCATGAAGGACTTCAACGCCAAGATCATCGCCTGCACGCCGAGTTACGTCCTCTACATGGCGGAAGAGGCCAAGGAACTGGGCGTCGATCCCGCCCAGGGCAACTGGAAGATCGGCATCTTCGGGGCCGAGCCGTGGAGCGAGGCCATGCGGCGGGAGATCGAGAGCATCTGGAATATGCTCGCGACGGACGTTTACGGCCTGTCCGAGATCATCGGGCCGGGCGTTGCCCAGGAGTGCCACCACAAGGACGGCCTGCACATCTTCAGCGACGTGTTCTATCCCGAGGTCATCGACCCCAAGACCGGCGAAGAGGTGCCCGAAGGCGAAGATGGCGAACTGACGATCACGACGTTGACCAAGCAGGGGATTCCCCTGATCCGCTATGGGACGCGGGACGTGGTCAGCATTCGCTACGAGAAATGCCGCTGCGGCCGGACCAGCCCCCGCATCAGCAAGATCAAGGGCCGGACGGACGACATGATCGTGGTGCGCGGGATCAATGTGTTCCCGTCGCAGATCGAGCACGTGCTTGTCGGCATCGAAGGCACCCAGCCGCACTACCAGATCATTGTCGATCGCCAGGCCCACAAGCTCGATGAGGTCGAAGTGCTGGTCGAGGTCGAGCAGCGGTTCTTCTCGGATGAGATCAAGCGGCTCAACGAAATTCGCGACAAGATCCGCCGGGAAATCGAGAACGTGCTTTCCATCGGGGTCAAGGTGACGCTGGTCGAGCCCAAGACCATCGAGCGGAGCATGGGCAAGTCGAAGCGAATCATAGACAAGCGCGCACTGTAGAGGGGTTCCCACATGAAGATCACCCAAATATCGATCTTTCTCGAAAATCGCAAGGGCCGGCTGTACGAGGTCTGCAAGCTCCTGGGCGAGAACAACATCAACATCCGCGCGTTGACCATCGCCGAGACGGAGAGCTTTGGCGTCTTGCGGATCGTGGTGGACAAGTCCGACGTGGCCATCCAGTTGCTGCGCGACAACCATTTCGTCGCCAACTTCACCGAGGTGGTGGCGATCGAGGTTCCGGACAAGCCGGGCGGTCTCGCCTCGATCCTGAAGATCCTCGCCGAGAACGATGCGAACGTTGAATACATGTACGGCTTCGTGGAGAAGTTCTCGGACAAGGCCCTGCTGGTGATGCGCTTCGAGGATACCGATTTCGCCCAGCAGATCCTGGCCAAGCACAACATCCGCGTCGTCGCCGAGAAAGACATCGAGGGACTCTGAGCAATTGCGGATTTTTGATGGCGGATTGCGGATTAGCTGCGTGGCCTTCAATCCCCAATCCGAAATCCCCAATCCGAAATCACCATGGCAGACATACCTTTCTGGAACAAGGAAATTGAGACGGCCCAGCGGACCCGCCTGGAGCAGATGCAGTTGGAGCGGTTGCGGACGACCGTCGGCTGGGCCCTGAAGACGCCGTTCTATAAGAAGAGGCTCACCCAGATCGGGATCCACTCTCCGGAGGACATCCGGGGCTTGCAGGACCTGCAACGAATCCCCTATACCACCAAGGACGATCTGCGGCTGAACTTCCCCCGGGGCCTCTTGGCCGTGGAGATGAAGGAGGTCCTCCGGATTCATTCCTCCAGCGGCACCACGGGAATCCCGACGGTCATCTACTTCGCGCGGGACGACGTCGAGAACTGGACGGACCTGCTGGCCCGGAGCATCATCGGGACGGGTGCTGCCTCCGGCGACGTGTTCCAGAACATGATGACCTACGGCATGTTCACGGGCGGCCTGGGCCTGCACTACGGGGCGGAGCGGGTCGGCATGACGGTCATCCCCATCGGCGGCGGCAACACGAAGCGGCAAATCCAGACGATGAAGGATTTCCAGAGCACCGTGGTTCATGTCACGCCGAGTTACCTGCTGCACATTCATTCGAAATTGGGCGAAGATGGCATCGGTCGCCAGGACCTCGCGCTGCGCAAGGCGTTCATCGGGGCCGAGCCGCACTCGGAGAATACCCGGCGCAAGCTGGAGGAATTGCTTCAGATCGACGCGTACAACTCCTACGGTTTGAGTGAGCTGAACGGCCCGGGCGTGGCGTTCGAATGCGTGTGCAAGAAGGATATGCACGTTTGGGAAGATGCCTACATCGCGGAGGTCATCCATCCCAAGACCGGGGAGGTCCTGAAGGACGGGCAGGAAGGCGAGTTGGTCCTGACGAACCTCGTGCGCCGAGCGACGCCGATGCTCCGCTATCGCACCCGCGATCTGGCGTTCCTGCATCCCCAGGGCTGCGATTGCGGCCGGACCCACCGGCGGCTGTCCCGCATCCTCGGCCGCACCGACGACATGCTCATCATCAACGGCGTCAACGTCTTCCCCTCGCAGATCGAGGAGAAGATCATGAAGATCCCGGAGGTGGCGACCAACTACCAGATCTACGTCGATAAAAAGGGCGCCCTCGATCGGCTGACGGTCAAGGTCGAGATCTACCCGAAACTGTTCCTGGGCGAGGTGGCGAAGCTCGAAGCCCTGAAGCAGAAGATTGTGGATGAGCTGCGGGCGTCCATCGTGATCAGCCCGCTGGTGGAATTGCACGAGCCGGGAGCGCTGCCCGTCTCCGAGGGCAAGGCGAAACGCGTCGTGGACGATCGACCCAAGGATTGAAGGGCATCGATGATGGCGAAACAACTGACGATTTTCGTCGAGAACCGGCCCGGCCGGCTCCAGTCCATCGCGGAGAATCTGCACCAGAGCGGGATCGATATTCGCGCCTTCACCATTCAGGATCGGGGCGACTATGGGCTGCTGCGGCTCATCGTGGACAAGCCCAACGATGCCTACCTGGCGATGGCCGACGTGGGCTGTGCCTGCGCCCTCAAGGACGTTCTGGCAGTGTCGGTCCCCGACCAGCCGGGCAATTTCTACAAGCTCACGGCCGCGCTGGCCGCCAGCGGCATCAATGTGCTCGATGCCTACGGGTTTGTCCTGCAACCGCACCAGACGGGAATTTGCTGCGTGGAGATCGATAAAACGCAGATGCCGAAGGCGGAAGAGGTCGTCCGGCGGGCGGGCTTCGCGATCCTGGAAGACGAAGAGCTCTACGGTCTGTGATGGGCGACGGCCGCCGGCGGCCACGGTCCGGACGTTGCGAGGGAACTTCTCATGAGAAGAATGATCGTGGCGACCTCCATCGGGGTGGTCGTGTTGGGGCTGTCCTCCTGCTCTCACCTTGAAACGCCCGGCCGTTCCCGGGAGGTCGTGCAGGCCTTGCCGAAGGAGCCGTTGCCGCCGACCCAATTCGAGTGGCCCGAGGAGAGGCAGGTGGGCGTGAGCCTGTCGTTCGACGATGCGCGCGCGAGCCAGTTGAATGTTGGCGTGCCGCTCTTTAACACGTACGGCGTCAAGGCGACATTCTATGTGTCCCTTGTGCCCGCGCAACAGCGGCTGGCGGACTGGAAGGCCGTGCTCGCCGCCGGCCATGAGATCGGCAATCACTCCGTGCGCCACGCCTGCTCGGGCAACTTCCCGTTTGCGAAGGAGAAGGCGCTGGAGGACTACACGCTCGAACAGATGGCGGCGGAGCTCGATCAGGCGAACGCCGAGATCGAGAAGCTGTTGGGCGTACACCCGGTGACATTCGCCTACCCCTGCGGCCAGAAGTTCGTCGGCCGCGGCGTGGACACGCGCAGCTACGTTCCCGTCGTTGCCGCGCGGTTCCTGGCGGGCCGTGGCTGGCGCGATGAGAGTGCCAACGATCCCGTGTTCTGTGACCTGGCCCAACTGATGACGATGGAACTGGACGGTCTGACCTGGGAGCAACTCAAGACGTTGATCGAGCAGACGCGAAAGACCCGGGGTTGGCTCGTGCTTTGCGGCCACGACGTTGGAGAGGGGGGACGCCAGACGGTGAGAAGCGACACGTTGCGGGCCTTCTGCGAATATGCGCAAGACCCCAAGAACGGTGTCTGGGTGGATACGGTCGCCAACATCGGACGACATGTCGCCGAGCACGGAGCCGCCGTGCGGCGGGGTCGCGCCGCGTCGGCTCCGACCACGCGCTAGGGGAGAATCAACCACATGAGTACAAGGACTCTGGTTTGCAGTGTATTGCTGTGCGCGGCGATGGCGTCTCTGTGCGAACGTGTGTCCCAGGGTGCGGCCCAGACGCCGCGGTATCTCGATGCCTCGCAACCGAGGGAGACGCGGATCGACGATCTGCTGAGCCGCATGACGCTCGCGGAGAAGATCGGGCAGATCAACATGCCCTGCGTCTACGAGGGCCGGCTGGGTCGGGACGTGCCGGACAAGACCGAAGGGTGCCAGGAGTTCACGCTGGGCCAGAAAGAGCCGGGTGTCGGGCCGGGTGGCGGGTTCTTTACCCTGGCGAACACCATCTTGCTCGAAGGCTCTGCCCAGCAGGCGAAGTTCTTCAACGAGCTTCAGCAATTGGCAATGAAGCAGACCCGCCTCGGCATTCCGCTGCTGCAAACGGAGGAAGGCACCCACGGCTTGATGTGCTCCCTCGGGACCATTTTTCCGGAAGGTCCGGGACTGGGCAGCATGTGGAACCTCGACGTCGTGCGGAGTATCTACGCCGCCGCTGCCAAAGAAGCGCGGGCGGTCGGCATTCACCAGTTGTGTACTCTTGTCGTCGAGCCGATCCGCGATCCGCGCCTGGGCCGCAACCAGGAGGCGTACAGCGAGGACCCGTTCTTCTGCAGCCGCATGGCCCAGACAATTGTCGAGACGGTGCAGGGCCATGATCTCAAATCGCCCGAGCACGTGGTGGCGGTCCTGTGCCACTATCCCGGGCAGAGCCAGCCTGTCAGCGGCTTGGAGCGAGGCGCGATGGAGATCTCCGAGAGGACGCTGCGTAGTGTCTTCCTGCCGCCCTGGGTGGCGGGAATCAAGCAGGCCGGAGCGCTGGGTGTGATGGCAACGTACCCGGCGATTGACGGCGTGCCGGTCCACGCCTCCGAGTGGATTCTCACGAAGATCCTGCGGGAGGAGTTGGCCTTCGACGGGTTGGTCTTGAGCGAGGGCGGCGGGATCGGGACGCTCGTGTATGAAGGCTTGGCTCGCAATGGCCAGGAGGCGGGTGTGTTGGCGCTCCGCGCCGGCCTCGATGTGGGGATCTCCTATGAATCCGGCTACCTGCAGGACATGGTCAAGAGCATTGAGCAGGGGCTGGTCCCCGAATCGTTGCTGGATCGTGCCGTCCGGCGCATCCTGAAAGCCAAGTTCCGACTCGGGCTCTTTGAGAATCCCCTGGTGGATGTCGCGCGGGCACAGCAGGTGGTCCACAACGAGGAGCACCAGAAACTGGCGCTGCAAGCGGCCCGCGAGGGGATCGTGCTCCTCAAGAATAAGGGCAGTCTGCTGCCGCTGAACAAGAGCATCGATTCCATCGCGGTCATCGGCCCGAACGCCGATCATGCGAAGAACCAGTTGGGCGACTACGTTTCTCACTCCGTGCTGCAACACGTCGTGACGATTCTGGAAGGCATCAAGGCGACGGTCTCGCCTCAGACGAAGGTGGAATACGTCAAAGGTTGTGACGTGGTGGGCGCGAAGGTCAACGAGATCGCCCAGGCCCAGGAAGCCGCCAAACGGGCGAAGGTGGCTGTGGTGGTCGTTGGCGAGAACGAATGGGGCTCCGCCAATAAGACCGGGACGGATGGCGAGGGGTACGACGTCGCGACGCTGGAATTGACGGGCATGCAACTCGATCTCGTCAAGGCTGTCTATGAGACCGGGACGCCGACCGTGGTGGTGCTGGTTAACGGCCGGCCTCTGGCGGTCCGCTGGATCGCCGAGAACGTCCCGGCCCTGGTCGAAGCGTGGCTTCCAGGTGAGAAGGGCGGCCAGGCCGTGGCCGAGATCCTCTTCGGCGACTGCAATCCCAGCGGGCGACTGACCGTTACCGTGCCGCGTCACGTCGGGCAACTGCCGGTCTACTATAACAGCAAACCCTCCAAAACGTACTGGCTGGAGCACGGCTGGGGCAAGCCCTACGCCGATATGGATCCCTCGCCGCTGTACGAGTTCGGCTATGGCCTGAGCTACACGGACTTCGAGTACAGCAACCTCAAGATCGAGCCGCGCACCGTTGCCACCGGCGGGACCGTCCGCGTCAGTGCCGAGGTCAAGAACAAAGGCCATCGCGCTGGGGCGGAGGTCGTGCAACTGTACCTTCACGATGTGATCGGCACGGTCGTCACGCCGGTGAAGGAGCTCCGCGGCTTTGACAAAATCCACCTCGACCCGGGCCAGACCAAGACGGTCAGCTTCGCTGTTACGCCGGAACACATGTCGCTCTTGGATCGCCATCTGGAATGGGTCGTCGAGCCCGGCACGTTTGAAGTCCAAGTCGGCCATTCCTCCAAGGACATCTGCCTCAAAGGAGCCTTCGAGGTGGTAGGCCGCTGAATTGGGTTTGTTTTGCACCATTGGCCTCGCGAGTCCCAGCCGGGCGGCTCCCAATTGGCTTTGTTTAGCAGAATCCATCCCGCGCCTGGCGCTCCCTCTCGCCGGATAATGGAATGATGCGACACCTCTCCGATTTCCCAATTGGGTTTGTTTTGCGCCATCGGGCCTGAGAACGCCCGAAGGCCGGAAGGGTGAGAGTCGAGGGGACGCCTCCACGGTTCCTGACCCCAAACCCGGTCCCACCGAACGGCAGATTGGCTTTGTTTTTTCAGGAGCCGTAGGCGTGTGTTCTTCTCCTAACCCGCGCGTAGGGCGGCACTTAACGTCTATTACCACGCTCTGCAAATTGGGTTTGTTTCGCACGATTGACTCTCCGGCTACGGGCTGCTCCCTGCTACCTGGCGCCCTCTTCCTCCCAATTGGGTTTGCTTTTTCACGGCAGTCCTCCAACCGACTACCGACTACCGGCTACTGCCTTTTGGCTTTGTTTTGCACTGAACCACGGATGGCACGAAGGAAAGCATAGAATTCCTATTCTATGGGAAGAACTGGGGACGCACCCTATTTTCGTTGCCCTGCGTCTTCTTCGCCGGGTTTGAAGAGGCGGTTCAGGGGAGTGTCATGATGTGCCTTCTGCTTCCGTGTCCCGGATGCTTCGGGCCGTTGTCGTCGGGGAGAGGTTTTCGGAGGCGGTTCGTGCCCGGAAAGAGGAAGAGACCGGGCACAGGCGGAGCAGGACTTGTTCGAGGGAGTGGGGTGAGTTCAAAAGATTCGCCGAAGGCGTCCGCTTGTGGGCGGTTCTTCCGTCTTTCCGCCCACGAAAGACGTCGCGCCGGGTCATGGGAGGACGGTGGGTGGCGAGGGGCCGTAGGGTGGGACGATGGCGCCGCCCCTTCCACTGAACCGCCTCTTGCCATCCATCGTGGAACGGGCGTGGAAAGAGGTCATGCTTTGGATATAGGTGTTTCGTGTGTCCGCCATGCTGGTGGGGAATTGGTGTGAATCCGCGAAATCCGTGTCCCCCGCACGACGATCTTCTGCCGGCTTCAGCGCCTCGCCCCTATTGCATTGGCCGGGGAAATCGGTATGCTCTGCCCTTTCTGCGCGTAGCAGCATCGGAGGGGGCTCCCAAATGCGACACGCCGCATTTGGGGTCCCAGATCGGCAGGGTAGTTATGAATCAGGTAGATGGTGGGCCCGGGCTCGCCGTACGAATGCAATGGGTGCAGTTGATCGTTCTCTCGGGGGTTCACTTCTTAGTGGACATGTTCGGGAACGTGCTGCCGGCGCTGCTGCCGTTGATTTGCGACGATTTTCGGATCACGCTGGCGGTTGGCGGCTTTGTGCTCGCGTCCCTTCCGTTGGCCGCTAATGGCGTTCAGGTTCTGACGGGCCATTTGCGGCCGGACAAGACCAGGCCCCTGTTCCTGTATCTCGGCGTTGTCCTGTCTGCGAGCATTTGCCTGATGGCCCTGGCGCCCCGCTCGATGGGCGGCATCGCGCTGGTGATGGTGCTGGGCGTCATCAGCGGCTCCGGTGTCGCGGTCGCCCACCCGGAGGGACTGCGGGCGATCCATACGCTCGACCGGATCACGCCGTCCCTGAGCACCGCCATCTTCATGACGTCCGGGTTCTTCGGCTTTGCCAGCGGCGGAGCGATCTCCGCCTGTTTGGTGGCTTCTTATGGCTTGAAGGGCCTCTATCCGTTGATTCCCCTTCTGGCGGTAGGGGTTGTGGCGATGGGCCTCGCGAAGGTGCGTCTGGCCGTCGAGCACGATGCGCCCAACGGCAACGGACAGACGCTCCCTGTGTCATCCACGCCGATTCTGCCATTTTGGAAAGTGCTGGCCATCGGGCTTCCGGCGGCGGTCTCGACCACGGTGCTCCAGAGCCTGACGCCCACCTATCTCCACGAGTTGGGGTTCGACCTGGCGTTTGGCGGCTTCGCGATCGCGATGTTCGGGTGGGGTGGCGCCATCGGCCCGTTTCTCTGGACGGTGATTGCCCATCGCAAGGGCGATCTGCCCGCCTGCGTCTGGTCCTTTCTGCTCTCCAGTCCCTTCCTCGTGCTGTATCTCATCTTCGCCGACCACCGGGCCGCCGCCTGGCTGCTGTTCGGCGTCGGCTTCTCCTCCATGTCGGCCTATATCCTGACCGTCACGCTGGCCCGCCAGTCACGCGGCTTCAATCTCGGGCGGCGCATGGCCCTGATCGTCGGAGGCACGTGGGGCATCGCCACGCTCGTCCTGATGATCGTCGCGCCCCTGGCGGACTGGGTGGGCACAGGTCTGATCCTGAAGTTTACGCCGGCGGGCTATGTCCTCTCGGCTCTGTGGGCCTTCCTGGTATTGCGGCAGCACCCGCAAGTCGGTAAGGTTCGTCCCGACGCGGCGGCTCTGGAGCTATCCAGCGATCGCTATTCGGCGGCGTGACTTGGAGCCTATCTCATCAGCACCCGGTCACGCAGCAATCTATTGGGATGGGCCGTTAGTAGCGCTGCAGGAGGTCCATCATCCGGCGGTCGAGCTTGTGTGCCCGGAAGTCCTCGTACGGCACGTCGGCCCGGCCGCTGTCCAGCACGCCGAGCGAGCCGCGGAAGTTCCACAAGGCCCACCCGAATCCGGCCTGTTGCCAGTTCTTGAGGCAGTCCCCGCCCACGATCCAGACGCGGTAATCCATCGGCAGCCGGACAAAATTGAACCCCAGCTCCGAGATCAGCCTGAAATCGTCCTCTTTGAACGGCCCCGTGGAACTGCCCTTGTAGAACATCTCCAACAAATTGAACCCGCGCCACCGCGGCAACTCCCGCGCCGTAGGCTCAGGCTGCGCCAAGGCCACGCTGTGGACCATTCCACAGATCATCGCCGCGACCCACATCCGCCTCAGCATCGTCTCCTTCTACTCGCTTCGCTGTTTCTCTACCAGAACCGACGAATCGAATACTTATCGAACATCGGGTCCAAGCTCACAAGCGACAAGCTCTCGGCCATGCACTGTGCCACGATGATGCGGTCGAACGGGTCGCGGTGGTAGAACGGCAAGGGTATGACCTTGGCAATGTGTGACGTGCGGAGAGGAAGCAGACCAAACCCATTCAGTTCCATCTGTCTTGGGATCAGTTCCTCGAAGGGCCGTGTCAATTGGAGGCGACCGAGGCTGATCTTGATCCCCATCTCCCACAGACTGGCGACACTGACCACCTTGGCGTTTGCCTGATCTTCAATGAGTTCCCTCGCGCGTTGACTGAGCTTTGTGTTCCCATCGATGAACCACAGGAAAGCGTGAGTATCAAGAAGCAGGTTCATTCCATGTAGTCCCGGAAATCGTCAATAGGCGATTCGAAGTCTTCGGACATCCTCACCATACCTTTGGCACTGCCGAAAGTGGGTTTCGAGACTGGACGTGTTACGGGCACCAACTCGGCAACTGGAACTTGGTCCCGTGTGATGACAACATGTTCCCCAAGCGCAACATCGTCAATGAGCCGCGCAAGATCTTTTTGTGCTTGTTCGATAGCCACAGTTGTCATGGTCAACAGCATAGCACACCGCCTCGCCCAAGTCAATGAGGCGGGTACGGCAGGGTGCATGACCGTTGCTGCGCGGCCTTGTGGCGAGGGCATCCTGCCCTTGTTCTTTCGTGTCGAGGGCGTCCCGCCCTCGAATCGCGGGCAGGATGCCCGCGACACGCAAGGGCGAGACGCCCTCGCC
>CAYHAJ010000285.1:0-24961 GCA_964354535.1 uncultured Pirellulales bacterium | reverse complement strand
CGGAGGGCAAGAACGGCACTTCCCACCCTGCGTCCCTGCGCCTCTGCGCGAGACATAATTCTTTGAGGCTTCTTGGTTTACGTTATGGACCCCCAAGAATCTGCGCAAGAAAACAAGATTCTGACAGGTAGTAATACGAATGAATGAGGAACGCCGAGCAGGTCGGATTCGTGTGATTAGTGTGATTGGTGGTTAAAAGACAGTCTGGTTCCGGCCGAAGGCCGGGCTGGGTTCATCAACGGTTGAAAAGGAGTTCCCACCCCGGATCAGAGTCTGGGGTGACAAGGTTGTCAGTTCCCGGTTCCCAGTCTGTCTCCGTCTGCCGTCCCGACGCCCTATGGCCTACCGCCTCCGGCCCCCGCCGGCGCGGGGGCAGGCTCTGCTTTAGAAATTGCTGCGATAGTTTTGGTGTTTGCACAACATACGGGCGTCGACAAACGTCTATAAGATAAGGTACGGCCGCCCGCAGTGGTGGCCGCGACGAGATGTTGGGCGAACGAACGAGACTTCGCCAAGCTCCCTGTTGACTGTGAACCACGGAGAAGAGAAGAAGATGACTGCGCCATCGTTCGAAACAAAGCCAATTGTCCCCGCGTGTCCGGAAGTGGGCGCGGGGGCAAGGCCGGAAAGTGTCCCGGCTGAAGGGCAATTATGCGAAACAAACCCAATTGGGCCCGGTCAAAATGAGAGCCAAGTATAGGATGGCAAAGAGGTTAGGAGCGATTCGTCGCAACATGGGCACGGAAAAACAAAGCCAATTTGCACCCGCGCGGAGGAATCGGTGGGACCAGCCCCACCCTACAAGCGGGCGCAATTGCGCAAAACGAACCCAATTCACGCCCCCACCGACCGGGACGGTCGGTGGCCGGCAGGGCCGGACGTGCTCTGCCGCGCGGGACAATCGTGCGAAACAAAGCCAATTCTTCGATTGCGGATTTCGGATTGGCGATTGCGGATTGTGCAGAACAAAGCCAATTCGCGGCCATGCCGCAGGGACGAGGGACGGCGGACGAGGGGCGATTGTGCGAAACAAAGCCAATTCTCAGGGAGGCAGATTGGAGGCTAAGTTCTTGTGAAACAATGGATTATGAGAGAACGCGCGGACGGTGTGGCGATGGAAAACAAAGCCAATTTGGGGAGAAGAAGGCAGCAGGGGACAAGCGGCAGGCGGGGGACGAATCGTGCAGAACAAAGCCAATTCCCACCTATCGGGTCGACCCGATGGACCCGGAATCGGCCGGCGTCCGCCGGTCACCGCCGGAAGTCCCGTGCCTGCTCTGCGGGGTTGAATTTTCTGTTTCGTGGGGATATGATTTATGGGACGCATTCTGGTTGCCCTCTTCAGGGAGGAAGGAGGGTCTTTGTTTCCTGGCGGGGCCGGGCAAAGGGTGGATTCAGGACTTCACCTGGACGATAGACTGGCAGCAGCCTCACGAGCGCGGCGGGCCCTTGAGGCGGCAGCAATGATGATCGGCATCTTTCTGTGAAAGGGTGTGATGATGAAACGACGGGTCAGGAACCTGGTTGGGGTCTTGGCGGTGCTGCTGGCCGGCGCGACCGCCCAGGCGGAGCTGAAACTGGTGGGGAATTTCGACGGAATGACGGGGACCCCCGACGGCCAGACGTGCAACGGGGTCCTGGGAGCCACCATCGATACGCAGAGCGAAGGCACCGGCAATGTCACGTTCCAGACGAACAGTGGCAGCGCGACCCTGAGTCCCAGCGGCCACAGCTCCGGCAGCATGTCCCGCGCCGCGGGCATCGCCCAGATCAACAATCCCATTGCCAACGACGAAGCCGGCATCGCGTTCTTTCGGTTCAATATGCAGACCACCAACGCGATCCGCAACCACATGGGTCTGATTGCGGATACGGGCAACAATCCCGTCAACCAAGCGCGGTCGGACGACCCCAAGGCGATTCCGGTGGGCTTCCGGCTGATCGAGAGTGGCACGGGCTTTGATGTCGCCACGCTCGACGGCGCCACGGTTCTCAAGCCCGGTCTGGCCCGTAACCAGTGGTACAACGTGTGGATCGTAGCCGACAACGCCGCCGACACTTTCGACTTGTACCTGAGCAAAGCCGCCGGCCCGGCCGGACCACCCACCCTGCCTAATGCCGCGGACTTGCTCCAAAGCGGTATCCCGTTCACGGTCGCTGCCACGAACCCTCTGGCGGCCATGATCTTTGCCTGTCCCCTCAGTCCCACCGGCTCCGGGGCGACCAGCCGCATCTATATCGACGAGATCTGGTGGGATGGCGATCAGGGCTTGTCGAAACCGGTCAAAGCCTCCGAGGCGGGTCCCGCCGACCGGGGAACGGACGTGCCCCGCGACGTGGTCCTGAACTGGAGGGCCGGGCCATCGGCAGCCACGCACGATGTGTACTTCGGGACCTCTCCGGACACCGTCACCAACGCTGACCGGACCAATCCGTCGGATGTCTTAGTGAGCAAAGGCCAGACCGCCACTACCTTCGACCCGACGGGCTCGCTCGAATTCGGCCGGACCTATTACTGGCGGGTCGACGAAGTCAATGCCGCTCCGGATTCCACGGTGTTCAAAGGCAGTGTCTGGTCGTTCACCGTCGAGCCGGTCTCTTACCGGATTGCGAAAGTCACGGCCACGGCCTCGAGCGCCACCGAGGGCATGGGCCCGGAGAAGAGCGTCGACGGCTCGGGTTTGAACAACACGGGTCTACATGCGACGGAGCCGTCCCAGATGTGGCTCAGTGCCGCCGGCGGGCCGCAGCCAACGTGGATTCAATATGAATTCGATAGTACCTACAAGGTCCACCAGTTGGTGGTCTGGAATTCCAACCAAATGCTCGAATCCGTGCTGGGCTTCGGTTCCAGGAAGGTGACGATCGAGCACTCGACCGATGCCGCCGTCTGGACCAAGCTGGGCGACTTTGAGTTCGCCCGGGCTCCGGGCACGGCGACCTACACGGGCAATGCCCCCGTGGATTTCGGTGGCGCCGTCGCCAAGTATGTCCGGTTGACCATCCAGAGCAACTGGGGCGGCGTGCTCCAGCAGTACGGCTTGAGCGAGGTGCGCTTCTTCTACATCCCGGTCCTGCCACGCGAGCCGATCCCGGCGGTCGCCCAGAAGAACGTGGAAGTCGATGCCGCGTTGAGCTGGCGTGCGGGACGCGAGGCCGCCTCCCATCAGGTCTATTTCGGCACGGACCAGCAGGCGGTGAGCGCCGGTACGGCTCCCGTCAAGACCGTCGCCGCCAGCAGCTTCGATCCGGGCGGGCTGGACCTGGGCAAGACCTACTTCTGGAAAGTCACGGAAGTCAACGAGGCGCAGACGCCCCGCACGTGGGAAGGCAGTGTCTGGAGCTTCTCCACGAGAGAGTACCTCGTCATTGAGGACTTCGAGACCTACACGGACAAGGCGGGCAACAGCATCTTCGACATCTGGGTCGATGGCATGACCAACAGCAACGGCTCAATCGTCGGGCTCTATCCGAATGCCGTCAACGGCAGCTTCTGCGAGCGGACGATCATCCACGGTGGCAAGCAGTCCGGGCCGTTCGAGTACAACAACGTCAAGGCGCCGTACTACTCCGAGGCCCAGCGGACGTTCGATACGCCCCAGGACTGGACGGTCCACGGCGCCGATACCCTGGCGCTCTGGTACATCGGCTATCCCACGGGTTTCGTGGACAAGGGCGACAATGCCTTCAGCGTCCCCAGCGCCGGCTCCGACATCTGGGGCAACGCCGATCAGTTCCGCTTCGTCTTCAAGTCCCTCAGCGGCAACGGCTCGATCACGGCCAAAGTGGACAGCCTGACCCGCAGCGACCCCTGGACCAAGGTGGGGGTCATGATCCGCGAGACCCTGGAGGCCGGCTCCAAGCACGCCTCCATGGAGGTGACGCCGGACAATAGCTGCTCCTTCCAGCGCCGCGAGACCACCGGCGGCACGAGCACCAGCGTCAACTGGCCTGCCGGCGCGGCGGCGGTCAAGGCCCCGTACTGGGTCCGCATCACGCGTACGGGCAACCTGTTCAAGGCGGAAAGCTCCCCGGACGGCAAGACTTGGACCGCGCTGGGCACGGACCTGGACCTCGCGATGACGGCCAATGTCTACATTGGCCTGGCGGTGACCAGCCACAGTGTCAACGCCTACAGTACGGCGGAGTTCTCGAACGTCTCGACGACCGGCACGGTCACCGGCGCGTGGCAGAACCTGTCGATTGGCGTGACGCAAAGGAGCAATATCCCCGACCCCTTGTACGTGACGGTGGAGGACAAGGCCGGCAAGAAGGCGACGGTTGTCAACCCCGATCCGGCGGCGGTCAACAAAAACGTCTGGACGCAGTGGCAGATCGCCCTGAGCGATCTGCCGGGCGTCAACCGGGCGGCCGTCAAGAAACTGACGATCGGCGTGGGCGACCGGGCCAACCCGAAGGCGGGCGGCGCCGGCACGTTGTACTTTGACGATTTCGGCTTCGGCCATCCTGCGGCTCAATAGCAGGGCGCCTGCATACTATGACAGAGTGTTTTCGCGGCCGGATGGCTATGTAAGCTTAGGTATGTTCTGATGCAAATGTCCGGGTGGCAGCGGCAAGCGCCGGCTTGCCGATGGTTTGGCTCATCCGCCATCGGCAAAGCCTTCGGCCTTGCCGCGGCCACCCACGCTTGTAACTTGGCCGACCCAATCTCAAGGACTCTGGACGAAGCCAGCGCAACTCGCTTGTAGCGACGCTGTAAAGCATTTCAGCAAGGTGATCGTGTGCAATTCTCCCAACCTCAAGAATCGTAGGGCTCGCCGACGCGAATACGGACATTTGTGCGGTAGACGTCCAGGTCCTCGGCGTTCAGGCGACCAATCCGGCGCGAGGCCCAAAGGATCCTGGCGGCCGTGAGCGCGCAGCCGAGGCCGGCGACGAAGAAGACCATGGCTGCCAGGTAGGCGAACAACTCCGGCAACGCCACGATGACAACGCCAAAACCGATCAATAACAGGCCCACCACCAGGATTCCCGAGGCCATCGTCCGCGAGGCCTGAGACAAAACGTTCGTATAGAAGCGAAACGGCATTTCACAGCACTCCTTAAAGAGACCAGCCACTCTACGATGAGTAGGAGAGTTGCGTTCGAGTTCGCTGGCCCGCGTTCGCCGCTACAGGCGAAAGGGCGCGCACAACAGTCGAAGCACCAAATTCAAAGCACCAAATCCCAAACAAATTCCAAATCCCAAAACTCAATGACCAAAACGAGCGGCGCCGGCGCCTCATGCCTCATTCACTCCTCTGCAGGATCGAGGAGAAAATCTTGACCAGGGCCATGGCTTCGCCAATCAGCCAATGCTTCTCTTGGTCTTGCCGGTCATCGCCGGCCGTGTCGATCAGCCTCAGCCAATACTTGCTCTCCTTCGCCTCCTTGCGCGAAATCCTGACCCGCATCCGGAAGTCCTTCTTGCTCAAGGCCTCGTTGGCCTCGATGTAATTGGCACCCACAGATCCGGATGACCTGATGAGTTGCCGGCCATCTTCCATGTTGCAGATGGTTCTCTTGAGACCGCGCACGAACGCCCTCACCCGCTGAGCAAAGGCAAAGGTGCGCTCCTCCAGGTCGTATTGTTTTGAATCTTCTTCTCTTTTGGTCATTGGGATTTGTCTGGGATTTGGTGCTTGGGATTTGGGATTTCCGCCTAACCGTCTTTGTCATCCTGCAGAGTCTTAAGCCTCTCCTTGCGCGCCTGTACGCGCAGCTTGGCGGCTTCGTATCGTCTCTTCTCCTCCGGCGTCTGGGGCAGCAGCGGCGGCACCGCCGTGGGTTTCTGCTCGTGGTCCAAGGCGACCAGCGTCAAGTGCGCCGTCGTGGCGAGGGTCTGCTGGCCGGTGTACGGGTCTTCGCGCATCACTTGGACGCCGACCTCCATCGACGAGTGGCCGACGTAGTTGACGGCGGCGCGCAGGACGACCTGGTCGCCGATGTGGACCGGGTGCCGAAAGACGAGCGTGTCGATCTGGGCCGTGACAACCTCGCGGCCGCAATGACGCTGGCCCGCCATCGCGGCCACCATGTCGATCCAACTGACGATCGCGCCGCCGAAGGCGGTCCCCTGGGGATTGGCCTGTTGCGGCATCACCAGATACCGTGTCTCGACGGCACTCTCACTCGGTGTTTTGCCTTTATCACTGGTCATAGGGACCATAGTGCCCTGACGACACGCGCCCAGTCAACAACCTGCCCGGAGAAAAAGGGACACAACAGAAAGTGCCAATGGAACTGAGCGACAGAACCAAGAGTTGTTGACAGCGTTTCAAGCTCTCGGGTTCGCTGCTCTCGGGTGGCAGCGGCAAGCGCAGTTTGCCGATGGTTTGCTCCTGTCCGCCAGCGGCAAAGCCTTCGGCCTTGCCGCTGCCCCCCATCGTCAAGGCGTCGTAGGCCGAAGCCCGACTATTTCCCGAATTCCTCGAAGTGACATATATTAAACGCCAAGCGTTGAAAGTGTTTTAGGATGATGGAAGATCAGCGGCTTATCTGGCAATGCCGGCGGGGCAGTCGCGACGCCCTGCGGCGGATCTATGAGAAGTACCACGTGGACTTGCTCAAGCTGGCGGTGGTCCTGACGGGCGACACCCACGCGGGCCAGGACGTCGTTCACGATGTGTTCGTGAAGTTCGCTCGGTCCGTTCGCGGGGTATCTCTGACAGGTAGCCTCAAAGGGTATCTGGTCGTGAGCACGGTCAACCGGGTCCGCGATTACCGCCGGGACAGACAGCGGCGTGGCGAACAGGGTTTGGAGCAAGCGGCCACCGCGGTCGCCCCGACGCGGCCGCCGGAGCAGTGGGCGATCCTGAGCGAGCAATTGGAGCGGTTGAGCCGGGCCATGGGCCAGTTGCCCTACGAGCAGCGCGAAGCTGTGGCGCTGCACGTACAGGCCGGCCTGACGTTTCGCGGCATCGCCCGCCGGCAGAATACGTCCATCAGCACAGCGCAAGGCCGATATCGGTACGGTATCGAGAAACTGCGGTCTCTTTTGAATCATTCGGGTTCATTCCCCGCGGCTTGCCGCGTGGAAGCGGTAAGCCGATTGTTTCGATACCTCGCAGCTTGCTGCGAGGTAGTTCATTTGGAGAGCTCTCACCATGAAACCCGCAGAGGACATAAAGAAGCTATTTCAAAATGCGGGGCTGAGCACGAATCCGGATATCCATGAACGGGTATTCGCGGATGTGCTCCAGGCCCAGCACCAGGCAATGACAGAATCCCCGGCTCCGCCGGAGAGATGGAGACATGTTATGAGACATCCGATCACAAAGTATGCGATCGCCGCCGCTATCGTTCTGGCCGCGGTCGTCGGGTTCACCGTGTTTCGCCGCACGGGGAATGTCGCGTGGGCGATTGAGCAGAGCATCCAGGCCCTCGGTCAATACCGGGCGGTGCTCGTGGAGGGTTCGGACACGCAGCGCACGTGGCAGGAAGACGGCAGTCTCGAGCCCCGGCCGACCAGGAGTTGGGCGGTGGCCAACGCAGAGCAGACGATGGTGGAGAAATACCGCCATGAAGTGAATGGCGTGGCGGTTCTTGTCACCAACGGCCGCCAGACGTGGCGGTATGACCCACAGACCAACATGGTCCACGTCGAGAACCGCCCGTACATCGCTTCCGAGTGCTGCTTCGGTCCCTTGCTGGAACAACTGAAGAAGGGGCGGGACACCGGCATTTTCACCGATTGGAGAGAGACCACCGGCCGGGACCCGGCCACGGGCAAGCAACGTATCTTCCTCGCGTGTGCCTGGCAGGATCGACGCTGGAACGGACCGCGGTCCATACGGTTGGAGTTCGATCGGGAAAGCAAGTTGCCGGTCCGTTTCCAGCAGTGGGAAAACGCGGTTTGGGAAGGTCCGGTCACCCTTACCGTAGAGAAGATCACCTTCTACGAAAGCCTCGCGGACGAGTTGTTCGAGTTTCACATTCCCCCCGGGGCCACGGTCGTTTCCCGGTAGCACACGTGTTTTCTCCCACAGGCTTCGCAGAGACAATCGTCTATTTCGCGGACGGTTGTCTCTGCTTTGGGCCTTCCATTCACCGCATCCATAAAAATGGCGACACCTCCTGGTGGTATTTCTGTTTGACGCGCCGCCCCCGAGGCGGATAGCTTGGCAGCGGGGTAATGTCTTCTTCGTCGCTGGGGTCGTATGTAGGAATCGGCCATGTTGCGAAACCTCTGGTGTCCCTGGGCCCTGCCGGCCCTGCTGGTGAGTATCCTCCTGTCGGGCTGCTCGAGGGATCCCGTGCGCCAGAAGATTCAGGAACTCCGCCGGGGGCCTGCGGCAGTTCGCCGCGCGGCGGCGGAGCTGGGAACGATGGGGGACCCGCGCGCGGTGGAGCCGTTGATCGCCGCCCTGAACGATCCGGATGAATCCGTGGGCAATGCGGCGGCCGTGGCTCTGGGCCAAAGCCGGGAGGTGCGCGCGAGCCGGCCGTTGGCCGTGGCCTTGAAGCAGGCCTCCCTCCGGTGGAGTGCGGCCCGGGCGCTGGTCGAGTTGGGGAATCCTGCGCTGGACACGCTGGCCGCCGCCCGCGCCTGGGGTGATCGGAACGGATACAAGATCAAGCCCTACGGCGGCACCAACAAAGCCTCCTGGGGAGCGTGGCGATAGCGAGACGCCTTCGCCCTGCACCGGACGGCAGAGTACGAGCATGGTACGCCGACTGCTGCAGTGTCGTGAGAAGACTCGGAAGGCGATCTTTCGCAGGTCGTACGCGGCTCAACTCGCCTGTCGCTTGTCAATTTTCTCCGCGAGGTCGGCCAGATGGTACTCGATCTCCAGCAGCTTCTCCTGGCTGCGGAACTGCCCCCGATACAGCACGCCCAGGATCGCACACAGGCCGATCGTGTTGAGCAGGAAGAATCCAATCAGAGCGAACTGCGTTCCGAGCACGGCCCGGCTCTCCTCCCGCGCGATGGGTGTTGCAAAGACAAACATCAAGGTGACGAGGTAGACAAAACCCATGGCCAGCGCGGTGGCCGCGATCCAGGGCCGGTGCGTGCGACGAACCACGCCCCGGAGGGCGGCCCAGCCGGTCAAGGCGGTCCAAGCCACGGACACGAGGAAACCGAAGATCATCGGGACCTGATACAAAACAGTGTCCTCCATGCTATGCGTGTCGGTGGAAGCCGGGCCGCTGAAGCCGATAGCCGTCCAGAAGCCGACCAGCGCCAGGAAGGCAAAACCGATTCTTTGCATCACGGTCAATCTCGTGTCCAACATGGCACGCACCTGTTCCCGAAGTGTCTCTCTGGGCGTCGGGTTCAACGTCTCCATATTCAACAACCTTTCCCGAAGTGTCTTATCGAATTCACTCATGGCTCGATCCCTCCTGTTCGAGGATCGCTTTCAACGCATGTTTGGCATGATGCAGTCTCGATTTGACCGTTCCGACCGGAATCTCCAGGACGGACGCGATCTCCTCCAGCGGGAAGTCCTGCAGGAAGAAGAGGGTCAGAACCTCGCGATGCCTCAGGGAGAGCCGGCTGAGACCGTAATGAATCTGCTCGGCATCCTCGAAGCGGAGGTCCGTACTCTCGTCCGGAATGTCCGGAAGCTCCGCTTCGCGCTGGAACAGGGCCTGTTCGGAATAGCGGCTTCTGAGCTGGCTCAGCGCGGTCTTACGAGCGATGCTGTACAACCACATCGGCAACTTGCGTGGCTCCCGGAGTCGGCCCAGACCTTGCAGGACCTTGACCCAGGTCTGCTGGAGGATCTGCAGAGACTCGTGTTCATCCTCCACCAGCCGGCGGATGTAGTAGAAGAGCGGCCGGTCCCACGTCCGGACCAGCTCCTCCAGAGCATCCCTCTGCCTCCGCTGACAGCGGAGCACCAGAAGCTCATAGTAGACGGCCTCTTTCTCGGTCACACTGCATCTCCACTGGACTTCACCATTATAGTCGCACGAGCCGCCCCGCGGGTTCACTGAGAACCTCTGACGTGGAGAAGAAAGGACCAGCTACTTCGCAGATTGTTCCTGAGGCACGAAGGGTGCGAGGACCTGTTTCAGGAGATGCACCAGGAGGGGATCATCGCGAAAGAATGTGTCCGGGATGTCCAGGGAAATGATCTTGGCCGGATCCTGGCCGTACCGGGTCTCCAACTCCCGCGCCATGTACTCTTCCATAACGAAGATCAGATCGGCGCTATCCGCCAGTTCCTTGGTCACCGGCTTTTCGGCATAGGACGATAAGCCCGCCGAGCTGACCTCGACCTCGAAACCGGCTTGGGCGGCCAGGGCGCGGAAGACAACCTCGGCCGTCGGACTGCGGTTGCGGTTGGCCGCACAGAGGAACAGATAGCGTGGTGTTGATTCGCTCATAACGCATATCCAATCCCGAAAGGACGCATGCACGGCACATCCCCCTACGCTACTTATGCGGATTCGGAGCGTGATGCGCACGCGTACTCGTCCGACAGTGGCGCGGCTCGTTTCGCCTGTTCGTAGGGGCGACGCATGCGTCGCCCCTACAGCGTGTACGCGGTCCTGCGGCCCGTGGCAGCGGCAAGCTGCCACCGGTCGATCCACGCGTTCCACGACCCCGCCCATACTGGAGCAGCCGGCCGACTACGGGCCGGGTTGGGCCGGTTGACTTGGCGTCGGCGCCGGGGCGGGCGCCGGCGGCTGGGTCGGCTTGGGAGAGAAGTCCACCTTCGGCGGTGCGGCCCGGGCCGCCTCGGTCGTCTCGAAATAAGGCTTGGGCTGGACGCCGGCCCGGCGGGCGAAGAAAGAGCCGGGGAAGCCGCGGACGTACGAATTCATCTCCCGGACGACCTCGTTGTACCGCGTCCGCGCCACGGCGATGCGGTTCTCCGTGCCTTCGAGCTGGTCCTGAAGGGAGAGAAAATTCTGGTTCGCCTTGAGTTGCGGATACTGTTCCTGGAGCACCAAGAGCCGCGAGAGCAGCCCGGACAGCTCGTTCGAGGCCTGGATCTTGCCGGCAACGTTGTCGGCCTGGAAGTACCGTGTGCGGGCCTGCGCGATGTTCTCGAAGATCTCCTTTTCGTGCGTCGCGTAGCCCTGGACCGTGGCGACGAGGTTGGGGATCAGGTCGAGCCGGCGCTGCAACTGGGCGTCCACGTTGGCCCACGCCTCATTGGCCGCCTGGTCCATCCGGATCACCCGGTTGTAGCCGGGGATGTAAAGCGCCAGGAAGGCAAGACCAAGCACGACGATGATCGCAATGAGAATGACAATGCCGGACAACACCCCCCCTGGGGCACACTTCCTCGGATGTGTTCTTGCATCAATCATGGCCTGTCTCCATTTCCTAACCTACCAATGCCCGCCGGCACCGCCCCCGCCGAAGCGACCGCCACCCCCGCCGCCGAACCGGCCGAAGCCGCCCCGCATACCGCCGCCAAAACCGCCGAAGCCACCGCCGAAGGGGCCGCCGCCGTAGGAGCCGCTACGACCCCGCCCGCCATATCCGCCGAACCCGCGAAAGAGAAACGGCAGCAGCAACCACGGCCAGATCCGGCCGCGGCCGCGGCGCCCTCGGCCGAACAGGAGCAGGAGCAGCAGCAGCAGCAGCAGCAGCAGCAGAAAGCCGCAGCAGGGGCAGCCACAGCTTGTCCGGCCGGAGAACGACGGGGAGTTGGCGACCGGCGGCGAGAGGGTCGGCATTCCGGTCAACGTCACTTGGTAATTGTCGGCGATCCGCCGGATCACGCGGAGGTTCGCCTCGTAGATGCCCTGGCTGTACTCGCCTTTCTTGAGGTAAGGCACCAGCACATCCCGTCCGATCCGGCCCGTGAATTGATCCGTAAGGAACCCTTCGAGTCCGTAGCCGACCTCGAAACGGTAGGCCCGGTCCTGGAGGGTCAGCGCGAACAGCACGCCGTTGTCCTTGCCCTTCTGGCTGAGCTTCCACTCGTCCAACAGCTCGATCGCGAACTGCTCCAGAGGCAGGCCGCCGGTCGTGTCGACGGTGAGAATGACGTACTGCACGCCGGTCTTCTGTTCCAGTTCCTGGAGCAGACCGAGGAGGGCTTGCTTATGCTCGGCGCTGACGACGTGCGCCAGATCGTCCACATACTGGTCGGGCATCGGCAGATTCGGCCGGGCGAACGACCCGGCACGGGACGCCGGCAGCAGGACCGTCAGGGCGATCAGGATCGGCAGGTTCCTCGCCAGGGAAAATCGGGCAGAGCTCATCGCGATCCTTCTACATCTCCAGGTTGTCAATGGTAGTCGTCAGGCGGTCCACGGCATCCACGATCGCCACGAACGTGCTCTCCATCTCGGCGTCCGTCAGGCGCACCTTCTCGTGCCGCCAGTGCTGGACGACCAGCACAGCGCCAATATCGATGTTGAACTCGCCGGCCGTTTTGCGCAAGGTGGAGTCCATCGTCTTCGGTCGGTCGGCATCCACCAGCCAGAGCATGGCGCGCAGCAAGGGGAGCAGGCCCTTGGTGGTCGAGACCAGCAGGTCGTGCACCACGCGTTTGTCCCCGGCTGCCGCGATGTAGCCTTGGCGCAGCCGCACGAGCATGGCCTTGAGCTCCCGCTCGCACTGGAGGCGCACGTTCTTCTTGTCGAACCGCAGCGACGCGAACGGGTCTTCGCCGAGGATGGTCTCATGAATCAGTTGAAAATCGAGGAACTCGACCCCGAATACGTCGCAGGAGCGCTGGATATAGACCGGCGTCATCAGCAGCGGCGGCGCCAGCTTGTACCGGCTCATCTGCGGGGCCAGCAGCGCCACCGCGTTGAGTGCCGGGAGGTCGTAGGCGTCCAGCAGGACGACGGTGTTGATGTCGCTGACCTTGGGCTGGAAGTCCTGCGTCAGACTGCTGCCGACGACACTCACGCTCTGGAGGTTGTCCCCCAATTTGATCTGGAGGCGCTCGACCAGGAGTGTCAGCGGCGGGCGGATCTCCGCGCGAATTCCATCCTGTTGTAGAGCACTGCGAGCTTCGACCATCGTGTATACCCCTTCCTGAAGAAGGCATCCCGATGCGTGATTCCGCGTTGGGCCGTCCCCGCCGCGCGGACCGCCGGCATCCGCGGCCCGGCTCGTCCTGGCGCGGATTCCGCCTGATCTGTTGTACGTCAGGTGCGTCGCCCCGGCCGAGAAACATGGCATCGCTCCGTCGGTGTCTGATCGGACCCGTGCCATTTTGACAGCCCCAAGGGCCTTTGGGCCGGGTCCCTGCGGCTTTTTCTTAGCGAAATTCGGGCAATTTATGTCCCCTGGAATCTGGCACGCGATTTGCACCATACTTCAGTGAAAGTGCGAATGGTGAAACAGTGTGAATCGTAAGTCGTACTTTGGTTGAAAGGGGGCAAGTTATATGGCACTGGTACGTTGGAGCAGAAGAAATCCAAACGAATTGGCGACCCTGCGGGGTGGGATGGACGACTGGTTCGAGAGCTTCTTCCGCGGTCTGGATCGGCCGTTGGGCTTCTTGGGGCAGCGGGCCTGGCCGGCCATCGATATCGCGGAAAAGGATGACACGGTCCTGGTCCGGGCGGAAGTCCCCGGCCTCAAGCCCGAAGAGATCGACATCTCCGTCTACGGCGACACCCTGACCATCAGCGGGGAAAAGAAAGAATCCAAAGAGGACGAGGGCGACGGCTTCTATCACGTCGAGAGCTCTTACGGCGCCTTCCGCCGGGAGGTCACGCTGCCGACGGACGTGGACGAGAGCAAGATCGAGGCCACCTGCAAAGACGGCGTCCTGTCGATCACGCTGCCGAAAGTCGAGAAGAGCAAAGCCGTTAAGGTCAAGGTTAAAGGATAGACATCCCTTCGCTGCATGGCACAAGCGGGCCACCTGGGAGTTGAATCTCAGGTGGCCCATTCTGTTGAGACTTCGAGCTTCGAGGAAAGTCCCGGCGGGACAAACGACCATAGCCCCGCGTTTCAACGGTGCGCGGGGACGGCCCACCGAGCAAAAGCCTCCCAGGGACGAGAGAAAGCCGGCCGGCTCAGGGTCTTGTACTGTGCCCAGACCCCAGTAGGCAAAACGTCTCCGGAGGTACCCCTACCGGCACCCCCCAAGGCTACAAGAACGCTGGCTGTCCCCCCGTTGTCCTCCCGTGCATAAGAAGTTCCCGTGACCCCTTTACCACAACTGAGAAGATGTGCTACTGCCACGCGCTGAAGGGGAGAATGATGCCTCGTTGATACAATTTCCTTAACTACATATACCAAAATAGGTTACAACTCGCGGTAAGCGAATTGCTGTAAATACTGGGGATTTTGGCGCGCTGTTTGCTAAACACCTATTTTAACACGTTGTAGGAGTCATTCTGTTCGTCCAGAATCGGATTGGTAAGGTAGGGGAGTAGACTATGAAAAAGCGAACAAACTGTGTGCTTGGCCTGGTGCCGGCTCTCGTCGTCTTGTTGGTGGGTACTTCGAGCGTATTCGCGCAAAGGCCATCTGCCGACGTCCAACCTGAGTCTTGTGTCATTTGTCATAGCAAAGCCGGCGCCGCTCATCAGGCGTCCTATGACGATTTGTATCAGGATGGGGTCATCAAGGTTACCGATCTCGCTTACTCCTTTACTGCCAATCCAGATACCACCAAGATCACGTTCAAGATGACCAAGAATGGCGCTCCTTTCGATGCCAGGGAGGTTGATGCGCTGAATATCAACTTCGTACCTTACACGGGCACAAGTTTCGAGGCCGCGGCGAGACTGGCCCTCAAAGGGACTCTCACCTATGACGGCGCCGGTGGTATCACGAGCACTCTCGTCGAGAAAGCGCCCACCGCCTCTGGTTTTATTGACTACTCGGATGTCAGTAGAGTGCGCGGCCTCATCGTAGTGTATGGCCGGGATGAAACGATCGGTACCATACCCGGGAGTCGCGTCACTCAAAACAAATACTCGTTTGCGGCTTTGCTGGAGACGGGAACTGGGGTGGACTACGTTTCTGCCGCCAATAACGCCGGCTGCGTGAAATGCCACACGGACCCCTACCTCAAGCATGGTTACATCTATGCCCAGGTGGGTCATGATGCCACCAATGACTTCTATACCTGCAAGGCCTGCCACCTGGATAACGGCAAAGGCGGCCACTTCGAATGGCAGCTCCTGGTCGATGATCCGGCGCTGGCGGCCAAGTATCTCGCCGGCGAAGTCAAATTGACGCCGGCGCAAGAAGCCCAGTATGGCTACAAGACGTCGCTGATGAATGACGTGCATATGTCGCATGCCATGGAATTCCCCCATCCGCAGTCCATGGCCAACTGCGTCACCTGCCACCAGGGCAAACTGGATATCATCCTGGCGGACTCCAAGTTCACGGTGCAGACTTGTAAGAGCTGTCACCCCGTGACTGGGGACAAAGAGCATGGGACGGACAAGCTCGCGTTGCAGACGATCTTGCCCCCAGAGATCCATGGTGGCGTGGACCTGAACAAGGTGGATTGCACGGAGTGCCATGGCAAGGGGAAGATGGCGGCCGGCTTCCGCCAAATCCACAGCGGTTATGACAAGGCGATCTATACCGCCGAGGGGCAGCGATATTCTGACGCCATCAAAGTCACCATCGACAGTGCCGCCTTTGCCGGCAACAAGCTCAACCTCAAATTCAGCGCGGCCCAGTCCCCGGATCTGGCGGGGCTCGAGGTGGCGACCATCGCACCCACCGTGCTGGTCGGATTGTATGGCTATGACACGAAGGACTATCTCATCGGCCCGCACGAGAGACTGACCGACGACAACGCCGATGGCAAAATCGACAGCAAGGATAGCAGAGCCCTGGAAGCTGCCGTAGGTACGAAGCATGCGCGGATCACGACGGTGTCGGCCACCGGCGGCAAGTGGGAAGTCACGGTCGACCTGTCGGCGTGGGCGGATCTGGTCGCCGCGAAGACCGTAAAGAGAGTGGAAATCGCTGTCATGCCGGCTCTGAAGAATGCTGACGGCGTTACCCTGGCACTCGATGCTCCTTCGAGGACCTTCGACCTGGCGGCCAATGCCTTTGCCGATAAGTTCTTCAGCCCCATCGTGAAGGTTGCGGCCGGCTGCGAGAATTGCCATGATGCGCTGGCCACCACCTTCCATTCGGCGGATCGAGGCGGGAATATCGTGGTCTGCCGGCTGTGTCACACCACGAAGAGTGGCGGTTCTCACCTGGAAATGCAGTCGCGGTCGATTGACTCCTATGTCCATGCCATCCACTCGTTCCAGGCTTTTGACATCGGAGATGTCAATTTCGCCGATCCGGTGGCCGCCATGCACTATGATCATCACATCGAGTTCCCGTATCCCTCGCATGGCATTACCAACTGTGAGTCCTGCCACGTGAAAGGTACCAATGAGGTGCCGGATCAGTCCAAGTCGCTGCCCGGCCTGTTGTCACCTGCCGATTCCCTGAAGGGCTGGGACAGAAACATTGGTGCCGTGCCGGGTTATATCACCGGGCCTGCTTCCCGAGCCTGTGGTTCCTGTCACAGAGCGAGATTGATCAACGAAGATGAAGCGGGTGAGCTGGTATCCTTGAACCAGCATACGAAGCTGGGTGGTTATCTGATCGAGCAGGACGCCGACAGTCAGAAGACCCAAAGCCTGCTCACGACGGTAATCGACTACATCATGGCACTTTTCAAGTAAGTGAGGAATGTCAGGTGGGCTTCGGCTTACCTCAGTCGAAGCGCTGCAGTAGATCAGTAGTACAACGGGGACCGCCCCAAAGGTGGTCCCCGTTTCATTGGGCCGAGGGTGGATCGAGCCGCAGATCGTCCGGAACATTCGCACTTGGCGTCACACCTTCCCGTTGAGACTTCGCGCTTCGCAGAAAGTCCCGGCGGGACGACCGACCATAGCCCGCCGTTTCAACGGTGGGTCCCGAGGGCCCACCGAGCAAGAGCCCCCCAGGGGCGAAAGAAAGCCGGGCGGCCCAGGGTCTTCTTTCATGCTCAGACCACAGTAGGCAAAACGTCCCTGGACGTACCCCTACCGGCGCTCCTCAGGGCTGCAACAACGGCAGTTGTCTCCCGCTGTTACCGATGCAGAAGATCCGCTAAAGATTAAAATGACGGCTGACGCTACGAAGCCGGCTACGGATTACAGGGGTTTGGGGATGGCGTGTCAGGCCACATCGCGGCGGCGGCAGCGCTGGTAGGGGCGGGTCTGAAACCTGCACGTACGGGCGAATTTCGGGCAATGTCAGGGTTGCGGCGGGTTTCCGGGTGTAGTAACCTGTTGTCTATGCAGCGTCCGCAGTGTGGACGGGTATGTTTGGGACCTCATCCAGGTGGAGGTACATATCATGGGATCACTGAATCGTCGCGACTTTTTGAAGAGTGCTCTGGCGGCGTCCGCCGTGGGGGCGGCCCCTTTCAATATTCTTAGGGCCGGGGCTTCGCCCAACAGCAAGCTCAACATCGCCTGCATCGGCGTCGGCAGCCAGGGTTCGGGCAATGCGGAGCATCTGGCCGGGACCGACAATGTGATCGCCCTGTGCGATGTCGATGAGGCGTGGCACAAGAAGCACATCGAGAAGCGTCCCGCGCTGCACGGGATCAAGCTCTGGACGGACTACCGGGTCATGTTCGACCAGATCGGCAAGGAGATTGATGCGGTCCTGATCGCGACGCCGGAGCATAATCACTACACGATCGCGACGTACTTCATCCGGCGGGGCAAGCATGTCTATTGCCAGAAGCCGCTGTGCCACACCGTCGACGAGGTGCGCATGCTGACGGAAGAGGCCCGGAAGCAGCCGAAGGTCATCACGCAAATGGGACACCAGGGCCACTCCAGCCGCAGCTCGGCCATGCTGCGGGACTGGGGTCAGGCCGGCTCGGTCGGGCCCATCAAGGAGGTCGTCTGCTATTCCACCAAGAACTACTGGATCGACAAGCCGGTGGTCCAGGGCAGCGTCGTGCCCAAGACGCTGGACTGGGACCTGTACCTCAACCGCGCCGAGATGATCCCCTTCAGCACGAGTTACATGAACCGCGAATGGATCCGCTACACCCACTTCAGCGGGGCCGTGGGCGACATGGCGGGGCACATCTTCGATCCGGCCTATTACGCCCTGGACCTGCGGGTCCCCCTGAGCGTCCGCGCGGAGGTCAAGACGCCCGCCTATCCCGGGTCGCTGCCCCGGTCGGGCGTCATCACCTGGGAGTTCGCCGCGCGGGGCAAGATGCCCCCGGTCACGATGAAGTACTACCTGGGCGACGACATCGAGTTCCCGCGCCCGAAGCACCTGGAGCCCGAGCGGCGCGGGATCGACAGCGGCTCGGTCATGGTGGGCGAGCACGCCTCGATCATGGCCGGCAGCCACAGCCAGGGCGGGCGGATCATTCCCGAGCGCGTCATGAAGGAGACGCCGCGGCCGCCGGAAGTGGCGTTTCGCTGCAAGGCGGGCAACCACTTCGACAACTGGACCTGGGCCATCAAAGGCCAGGACACCGCGATGTCGCCGTTCGAGTACGCCGGACCGCTCTCTGAGCTCATCGTTCTGGGCGATATCGCGCTGGTGCATCCGGGGCGGACCCTGCTCTGGGACGCCCAGAACATGAAGATCACGAACGACGAAGAGGCCGACAAGAGTCTCTTCATGAGGCGCCTGGCCCCCCGCGACCACTTGAACTGGTGCTAAGGGATCGCTCTCGCGGGAGTCCAAATTCCGCCGCATCGCATCGTATCACCGTGCGTCTGGTACCGCCGCAGGCGGCCACCTCACCCCGTTCTGCCCAGAGGTTCCATGCCGATCCGCACCTAGCTCCTCCAAGACTGAAATGGGCAATGTGTAGGTTTCAGACTCTCGTTCTCTATGGATTATGGCCCAGAGGGGACGTTTGACTAACCAACTCGGTTTCCAGCATCCTTAGCCTCCGCTCCAATGTGCGGACTCTCTCCGTGTCGTGGCGGGCTTTTTCGATAAAAACCGCCCTGGCCCTCTCCAACTCGGCGATCTTGGCGTCACGAGCGAGGAGGGCCTTCTGATGATCTATCTCAAGGGTTCCAATTCGTTCCTGGAGTCCATTGATTCTCGACCACAGCCCCAAGTGCCAAATCAGCAGCGGCACTGCCACTCCCAGCACAGTCCCGACTGTGCCGACAATCAGCAGGACCAGTTGCCCTTTCTCAGATGGGGCCATGGACCACACAGGACAGCCGGAAAGGCGCCGCCAAGTTCAGCACGCCAGCCGGCTTCTCAACAGGCGTCGCACACCTTCAGTCTCCCTTTCCGCTCTGATCGAAAATGGATACAAGCAGTTCAACCGCTTCCCGCATCTCGGGAGGTTGGCGCGAGAGGATCATCGGGTCTCTCTTGCTGCGCAAGAAGTCCAGAGCAATGCGATGAGGCAGGAAAGTCTCTTCGCCGTCGTCGATCCCCGATACAAGTCCCTCAACGAACGCCCGAACCACCTCCAGATTCCCTGAGTGAAACGCCGCCCGCAGGAAGAACTCCGCGCCGGCGGTGCGAGTGGCCTCCGCCTGCGTGTTGAAGGCTGTCGCCAGAGAGGGAATTGCACTGGCCACGGCCACAACAGCCTTGCTGGTCATGACGCGTCCCAAGGCTGCCGCCGCACTGCCTCGAACAACGACCGCCCTGTCACTCAAGCAGGCAATCAACCCGGGTACCGCCTCTGACGCACCGATCTTCCCCAAGGCTGTGGCTGCGCTGCCACGAACAGAGTCTGCGCTGTCACTCAAGCAGGCAATCAACCCGGGTACCGCCTCTGACGCACCGATCCTCCCCAAGGCTGTGGCCGCACTGCCGCAAACAATGTCCGCCCTGTCACTCAAGCAGGCAATCAACCCCGGTACCGCCTCTGATGCGCCGATCCTGCCCAAGGCTGTAGCCGCACTCCCTCGAACAGCGTCCGCCCTGTCACTCAAGCAGGCAATCAACCCAGATACTGCCTCAGACGCACCGATCCACCCCAAGGCTGTGGCCGCACTGCCTCGAACAATGCCTGCCTTGTCACTTAAGCACGCAATCAACGCAGACGCCGCCTCAGACGCACCGATCCTCCCCAAGGCCGTGGCCGCACTCCCTCGAACGTCGTGTGCTTCGTCGCTCAGGCACGCAACCAACCCAGGTACTGCCTTAGACATGCCGATCTTGCCCAAGGCTGCAGCGGCATTGTCCCGAACATTGCGTGCCTCGTCACTCAAGCACGCAATCAATGCAGGTACTGCCTCAGATGCACCGATCCTCCCCAAGGCTGCGGCCGCACTGCTCCGAACATTGTCGGCCTCGTCACTCAAGCACGCAATCAACGCAGGCACTGCCTCGGACACGCCGATCTTGCCCAAGGCTGCGGCCGCACTGCCCCGAACACTGTGTGCCTCATCGCTCAAGCGCGCAATCAACGCAGGCACCGCCTCGGACGTGCCAATCCTGCCCAGTGCTGTGGCTGCACAGCCACGGACATAGTCATCTTCGTCGCGCAGGCATTCAGTGAGAACGGGGCTCGCATCCGCAGCCCCTAATAGACCGAGTGCAGTCGCACAATGTGCCCGCCGCCAAGGTGTGGCGGCGCTCTTCAGAGTGTGCAAAAGTTGCGGACCAATAGTGGGATCGCCCATGCGGCCGAGCAGATGCGCAGCGATCCTGAAAAGACGATCATCCAATTCCTCGGCCAAGACGTGAAGCAGGAATTGCGTCGTACCCTCATCTCTCTTGTGACCTCGCTGTGCAGACAAGAGTTCAATAACATGCTGGTATGTGTCCAACGCTTCATCTCGTCGTCCGAGCTTGTCCAATGCCACAGCCTCGTTAAATCGGGCCTCTAACAGATTCTGGCTAAGCTCTCCGGCTTGACGGAATGCCTCAAATGCCATCTGATCGGACTGCAATTGATGGGCGAGGAACTCTCCCTTATGCACGAAGTACTCGGCATCTCCAGCGAATTCCAGGTCAAGGGCTTCGAGTTCCCTCAGGACGTAGTCCGCGTCGCCCGCCTCGGCATGTTGTCGTAGTCGGTCGAAGTGACGCTCAAACCGCTCCGCTCCTTCTGAGACAGCGGCGATATAGTCCATGTATGCGGAGATGTCCTCTATCCTCGCATCTTCGCCGCACTCAGCGCCCTCCCGAAATTGATCCAGGAGATGGTCCCAGACTTCATCGCGTTCCTCTGGCGTGGCGTACCAGGTCGAGAAGAAATCCAGCAGGTATTGGATTCGCCCGCGTGCAAGCCGTGAGGCGGACATCCGATGCCAAATGCGAAAGAATCGCTCCGGAATCGTGTAGACCGTCTGCTTGCGAGCGCGAGGCTCACGGCGCACGTAGCCGGCTTTCTCCAAGCGCGAGAGCAGCGCGCTGACCAGAGTGCGGTCCATCCGGCATTCGTCGGCCAGCTCGGTGGGAGTGACGCCTTCCGCAAGCAGGGCTATCGTGGTGAGGATCTTGGCCTCCTGCGGCCCTACTTCCTTCATGCGATCCTGATAGAAGGGCGTCAACTGGTTCAGCAGTCCGTTCAACTCGATTTTGACGTCCGCGAGAGCCTGCCGTGAGAGCAGGTCGTACAGCATCAGGGTCAAGCGCGGGTTGCCGCCGGAGAAGTGATACAAGGCTCGCAGGCGGGAACGGTAGCGCTTCAGGTAGGCAAGAAAGTCACTGTCGCCATCGAGTTCCGCCCTTTTGCGCAGCAGGGTCTCTACACCTTCCGGGGACAGCTCGTCCAGGACCACCACCTGGAAGAACTCAAAGAACGGCTTCTGCGGGTCCGTCACGTCGCTCAGATACGTTGGGGACGTAGCGATCAGAATGGGCCAGTCTTCCTCGATCAGGATCTTGCGGAGAAGGCCTATCTGAGAATCCTTCTTGATCTGGTCCTGCAGGAGTCTGTCGAGGTTCTCCAGCATCAGGAGCACGCCGCAGGCCCTCGCCTTGCAGAAGCTCCGCAGGGCGTCGAGCGTCAGGTCCACGACGGCCTGGTCGTCACCCTCCCGCCGGACGCACTGATAACGTTCTCCCAACGCGCGGTCACCCGATACCTCTGCGAGGGCACGCACCGTTTCGATCAGCAAGTCCGGCACGCTTGTGACGGCATATTGCTCTTCCGGGAACGACAGCACGAACCACTTTCGCTCGGAAGAGGGAACATTCGAGAGGCGATGCTGGAGGAGCCTGAGCACGTGCGTCTTGCCGATGCCCCGAGGGCCGATGAGCAGGTAATGCTGTCGGCTGGCGCCGGGCTCCCAGCGCTGGAGCCGGGAGAGCATCTCGTTGAGCAGCGGCTCGCGCGCGACGGAAATCGCCTCAAGGTCCTCCGCTTTGTCCAGATGGGGTCGGTAATGATGCAGAATCACAGCCATATCAGTCTTCCTGTTGGTAGCCGTATTGCCGGCGCCACCAAAGCTTCAGGACCCGGCTGAAGAAACGGTATCCTTGATCGTCGGCCACGATGTAGAAGTCGTTATCGAGCTTCCACATCAGGCGGACAAAGGCGTCCTGCGTCGCCGCGCCGGACGGCACGCCGCACGTCTGCAAATAAATGTGGTACAGGGTGTCGCGTTTCACGGACCCTTCTGCGCGGGAGATGACGTTCAGGATCGCTTTGGCCACGGCACTTTCGCAGCCGGGATAATGCTCGTTCAAACGGGACCAATAGTGGAGGAACGGAGTGGCGGTGCTGAGGAGTTCGTCGAAGGCCGCGTCCACCAGGGGTACATCGATTTCGTCGTTGTGCGCCCGGTGCCGACTCAACACTGCTTGGGCGAGCAGGGCAAGCAGATAGGGGACAGGCTCGCCCACGAATTCGAGCATCCTGGTGCGGACGCGAGGATCCAGAAGAAGGTCGTGGGGCGCGAACACCGCGTCCAAATACTGCTGGGCAGTCACGGCGTCGAACGGCCGCAGTCGTATCGGGCATAGATCGTTGATCGCATCGACCAGTCCCACCGTCTCAAGAGAATACATGATGTTGGTCGATCCCCCGATCACGAAACGTGTTCGGCTTTGCGGCGACAAGCGAACGCTACGGAACCACCGCAGGAACTCGATGGCTTCCTCCCTCTTCTTCTGGATCATCCTGCCGACCATGATCGGGAACTCGTCGATGAGCAGCAGCAAGGGCATGTCGGCTGTACCCAGAATGCCCATCAGCCGATCGCCGTACATCCGCCAGTGGGCGGGCACGTCTGTCTTCTCGCGGAGCCTGACCTTGATCTCCCCTACGTCGACTTCCTCCACGAGACCTGCGAACCAGTCTCGAATATCCTTCAAGCCTGCCCACAGCCCCTGAACAACGCGTCGGAACTGGTCGTCATGCAACAGTCGGGCGAGGACCTCAATGATGAAATTGGCGGGATTGTCGATGCTCTCGACGTCCAGATAAACGGGCCGAAACCCCGCACGCGGGGCGTCCAGCAGCCGAAACATGAGTCCGGTCTTGCCAAACCGCCTGGGAGCAACGAGGAGTACGCTGTCCTTGCGGAGTCGCGCCCATACCTCTTCTATAAGGGGCTTCTGATCGAAGTAGTCATCCCCACGCGGCACGCTGCCCACAACCAATTCAGCCATGCGATGCTCCCTTCCGTATCACAGAGCAATGTATTTGTTGCGCAACACTTACGTTTCTCATCATAATTCTACAGCCAGGCTTCACCAGGATCAACAACAAACTTGTTGCGCAACAAATATTATTTCCATGCTCGTAGCCGAAGTCCAAAGTCCTTGGTCTCGTTTCGAGGGTGGGGACCGTTAGAGACAGGAAGGAAACGCGCGAATTCCGAAGGATCGCGGGGGATAGCCGTCTACTATGAACGGCAGCAATCGGCGGCTGTCCTCACGATCATCGCAGGTGCAGTGCCCCCGCAGGACTCAATACCACATCCGCAGGGCGCCGGGTAGGACCTGGAAGCGAAAGGTATCTCCCTCCCGGGCGACGTTGCCGTCGATGTGCAGGTATCGCTCCTTGCGGGTTTTGATCTCGAGGCGGCGGGCACGGCGGACGGATTCGGTCTCGCTCTCCAGCAAACGGGCCTTGGCGAGGCCGGCCAGGATCTGGGGCCAGCTTTCATCGAAAACACGCAGGTACAGAAAGCCGTCGTCGAACACCGCCTCCGGGACGATCTTCATCTTGTAGCCGTAGTAGGGGATCTTCGTCACGATGGCGGTGGCCACGTCGGAGAACTCCCGCGTCCGGCCGTCCAGCGACAACAGCATATCGGTACGATCCATGTCGCCGAAGACCGAGGCCAGGGCGGAGGCGTAGGCGGTGAATCCCTGTTTTCCGTCCTCCTGCAGTTCCTCCCGGCGTTTGAGAACGTCGCCTTCCACGCCCAGGCCGCAGACGAAGGCTTTTCGCTGGTCGTCACAAAGAATCAGGTCGAGTCGGTGCTCGTGCCCGTCGCGAATCCTGTGGGCGACTTCCAGCGGATCGTCCGGCAGGTCCAGGGCATCCCGCAGGGCGCAAGCCGATCCCAGCGGCAGAAAGGAAAGGATGGTATCCTCCGGGACCGCGTTGATGGCGTCCGAAACCGAGCCGTCGCCGCCGGCGGCGATCAGGATTTCCACCCGCTTGGCGGTCTCGGCCGCCAGGGAGCGGAACTCGTCGGCGGAATCACTGTCCAGGCCGGCTATTGCGCAATCGCCGCCCAGGACTTCCCTGATCTGCGCGAGCAAGTCCCGTTTTTCATCAACGCTGGTGCCGCCCGCCACAGGATTGACTACAATTCCGTACCGCATGGCTCAAGTCCGTCCTTCGAAGACCGTCTGCAAGAGCCGTATACGCCGGGGGCACGAGGTCGATCTGAGCCTCCACGCCAGAATTCCCTGAACCATGCCGGGTTATTTGCCTACGACATCGGGGCAACGGGACGGTGCCAGGTACGCTCCTGGTACGGACAAGTCCGGCTTGATGATCGAATCTGCGTTGCTAAGTGATCGCGCATAAATAACTTGCACAAATTACTATTGATCGATTTGAGGGATTGTGTGATAACACCTGCATGCAGGATGCACAGATGATCGCACGGATTCAGAGCAAGTACCAGTCGTTGGAGCCGGAGATGGATG
>CAYHAJ010000284.1:0-23456 GCA_964354535.1 uncultured Pirellulales bacterium | reverse complement strand
GTGTCATAGTCCAGGTCCATATCTATATCTGGGGACAGCATGAAAGCGCCGGTCAAAGCCGGCAGAGAGTAGCGGATGCAAGAGCCGCACAAGAAAGGAATAGCAAACCATCTTGACCCCGAGTCATGCGCCAACGCGGGTAACCGTGTGGGTGAAGCGTTGACAGGGGCACACGCAGGCCAGCCATCGAGCTCCGACAGCGAAAGGGCCACGAAGTGCAATCACCTCCCCTGGCGTGCCGACCCTGCATGGTGAGGGGGAAGGCTACCTCCGGGACGGTGCTACCTGCGAGCCGCGACGGAACGCCACGGAGTCGAAGACCCTGGGGGGACTTCGAGGGCCAGCCCTCAGATTAACAATTCAAGGGCGGTAGTGGGGTCACAAACCTGAAGGCCCGAAGATCCAATCGGCTATTGCCAGGATTTGAGGCGCTCGGCGCGGGTTTGGAAGCTGCGGGACATGGGATGGGTGCGGGCCTTCAAGAGGAAACGCCGGCCCTCCGGCGTGCGGGTGTAGATCAGGTCAGTCGGTCCGACGTGTGTGGCCCACATCTTGCGGAAGTACTCCGCCAGATCCTTGTTTTTGCCCAGGGTGGCGGGAACGGCATGGTAGTCCTTGCGGACGAGTGGGCCGAGAAGCGACTTTCGCACCAGAACGTAGCGGGGGTTCTCGATGGGGCCGAGAACCTCCTGGAGGGCGTCGAGGAAGATCGACCGCTCGCGGGTCGTGCCTCCTTTGAGTGAGCAACTGACGAACCCATAATCCAGGGGACGAGCGACCACCTTCAGTTGGGAGATGCTGGTTTCGATCTGCTCGCCCTGGACCATCGTCTTGAGCACGACCTTGCCGACCTGTTTCATGCTGGAGGCGATGGAGCCGTGCCAGAGGAAAAGCCAGAGGGCCTTGAGGCATTTGGGCAGGGCGGCCAGAGCTGCCAAGGACGAGGCGACTGCCAGCAGGATCAGCAGGCCCCGGAGACCCATCTTGTGCGAATTCTGCTCGGTGGATTGCATTAGCAGGGAAAACACGGAGACGCCCCAGAACCACCCTTGCCAGAGCAGGGCCAAAATGGTGTTGCGAAAGACCAAGTCGCGCGGCAATATCAACGGAGAGGCGGCGACCTGTTCCACCATATCGCCGTCGCGCGAGGCGTCCAAGGCCTGTTCCCAATCTGTGATGAGCCTCGCCCGGTCGCAGGCCCTTTGCGTCATCACACCGTTGAGGTGGTCCATCCGCGGCTTGGTGTAGGGGGGCTCGCCTAAGCCGAGCCGGCCCAGGCCGCTCTCGATGCGGTTGCTCGTGAAGGAGACGCCCACGAAGGACTTGAACCGCCGCGCCAGGATCTCCAGGTCCTCATTGGGCTCCTTGGCGGCTTGCTCCTGGCACACGAGGTGCCAGATGTTCGCGGTCTTCGTTGGATTGCCGTCCTGGGTGCGGATGGCCCGGCCGCGCATCTGGTTGGACAGCATGTACGAGCCGACGAAGCTGGCCAGGATCAGGGAATTCACCGAGGGGGCGTCCCAGCCTTCGCCCAGCAGCGAGGTGGTCCCGACGAGGACCGTGATGCTGCCCTGGTTGAACAGGCTTGTGATCAGGGCGACCATCTTGTGCTTGTCGGCCCCACGAATCGTCACTTCGCAGAACCGGCTGTCGTGGTCCAACGGCTTGAAGCCGATGTCCGCCGGCTCGATCCCCAGTCCCGGCGCGATTTCTCGGAGACACTCACAGGATTCGCCCGGAATCACGGTCAGCGTCCCGCTGAGAATGCCCAACCGCGTCGCGCGGAAGTCCCAAGCTCCAAACTCCAAATCCGAAACAAATTCCAATGTTCCAAACGGAGGAAAATTCGAAACGGGCCGGTTGGGCGGCGCGAGCGTTTTGGTCATTGGTGCTTGAGATTTTGAATTTGTTTGGGATTTGGGATTTGGGATTTGGTGCTTCGAGAGCCGCTCCGCGGCTGTGGCCCGTCGGATCTGCTCGAAGATCGGCACGACGCCGAGACGCTTGATCGATTTCACATCGGCCTCGTCCTTGGGGAAATCCGCCCGGCGGATATGGTCGGTGAGAACCACCATCCGGAGGTTCGGCCCCAAGGCTCCGCTTTCCAGCCGGACAATGTCCTCGATGCTGCGCAGCTTGGAGGCGCTGCGGATGAGGAGTCGCGCGACGTTCGTGCTGCTCTTGAGGCTGACGGTTCGTCGGTCCACCACGCCGGCACGCTTGGCGTCCCGCAGAAGGCGATGGAATAGCTCCTTGTGGTCCGCGAACGACTTGGCGTGCGTGTAGAAGCAGCCGGCCAGGAGGATTTCCAGCCAGTCTTTGTCGAGCTTCGGGTTGTTTCGGGGCGACAGTCCGAGCGTCCGCAGCAACTCCCGCGGCGGATGGCCGCGCACGTGCTTCAGGAAGAACGCTACGCTCGAATAGAATGGCGGATCGTCCAGGATCTCCTCCACGCACTCGCGCGGCCGGCTCACGCACGCGTGACTCTCCAAGGCCGCGACGAATTCCTGATCGGCACAGAGCCGCTGCACAAACGCCTCGGCCTCCCGGCGGAACTCCCGGATCTCCTGCTGCTCCGCCTGCAAGGGCGCCGACATATAGACATAGTCCTGGTGCGGACAGAGATTTCTCTGGGCGACCAATTCGGGCACGGAGATCTCGGAGTCAATGGGTCCGCACAGGCCGATGTACCGCTCCCACTCGAAGGGCGAGACGTCGAACGGAGCCGTGGCGGTCAACGCGACGACGGTGGGCTTGCTCAGGTGCTTGTGCAAGTCCGCCAGGCACCTCCACCACTCGTTCCGCAGGTGGTGTGCCTCGTCGAGCACGAGCGTCCGTACGCCAAGCTGCTGAAACCGCTTCAGCAGGGCATCCCTGCCTCCCGCCTTCCGTCTTCTGTCCTCTGTCCTCTGTTCTCCGTTCTCCGTCTTTCGCCCTCTGTCTTCAGACTCACCCGTATAGACACTGTGCAGGCCCTGATACGTCGAGGCGGTGAGGAACTGCGGCTGGCGAATGTCCCGCGAGATCCAGGCGGGGATCTCCTGCCCGTTACTCAGGAACAGATTGACGAACCGATCGACCCACTGGTCCCGGATGGCGACGGTGGGGGACAGGATCAAAGCGGGCCGGTTGAGCCGCCGCATCACCTCCAGGCCCAGCACGGTCTTGCCCGAGCCCGGCGCCGCAATGATGTGCAGGTGGTTGTCGTCCAGGTGGTCCTTCAACTCGTCCAGGACGCGCTGCTGGTAACTGCGCCAGGGTTTGCGGAATCGAATGTCGGAGGGGAAGGCATCCATTCGTCATTCACCATGCACAAAGTACCAATAGCCACAGACCGCGGCAATTTGCAGCAGGACGATGGCCGCGAAGACCATCTGGAAACGGAACTTGCGTGTCTTGTGGCGAAACAATCCTTGGCCGAGGAGGGCCCCGGGACTGCCGCCGCACAGAGCAGTCGTGTGCAGCACGAGCTCCGGGATGCGGGTCCGGCCGACGATGGCTTGTCGTTTGTCATATCCGTAAAGCATCAGAGCGATCGCGTTGATGCCGACCAGATAGGCATACGCGGGGGCCAGCCCCAGCCGCCACAGGACCAACGACAAGCCCAACGCCGCCACGGCCGCGAAACCGAGAGTATATCGTATATGCCTGTGCCTTTGCATTAGCATCCCTTGTTCCGGCCGTTCGTAGGGGCGACGCATGCGTCGCCCCCACCGCGTTGATGTGTTCTTCAGCCGCCTGAAGACGGGACTCCAAACCCCGTCAGGGTAGCCGCAGTGCTCCATGGAAGATTTACCGCCGCTCCACACGGAGAAGACACGACTTCTGTGCCGGTAGCGTGAAGGCCACCCGGGTCCGTGGATCGGTTACCGCGAACTCCTGTTTTTGCGTCTGCCCGGCTACGCCGGATTCCTCAACGGTGAGGGTCAGCACGTAGGCACCGGGCTTGAGCAGGTAGAATTCCGCGCTCATCGGCCGGTCGTTCTCGCCGAAATGGAACAGCTCCGCCTGGAGCTTGTCTCTGTCGCAGTGAACCAGTGCCGCGATGTCGCGCGGAGGCGTCAGCCAGCGCACCGCGTTCATGGGGAAGTACTCCGGCGTGCCGGGATCGCCCGTGGCGCTGGAATAAAGCAGGGCCGGATTGGGGACGCGAATGGCCGGGACCGCGCGACGCAGGATGCCGTCCCCGCTGAAGAGCGTGGGGAACCGCAGGACACGATCGGTATATCGGACCTCGCTCGTGTAGCCCGGGAAGTTGATGCGAAGCGCCCCGGCATTTTCTTTCAACGCTTCGGCGAGCGGCTTGCGGTCTGCGTCCAGGCGATAGCGCATATAGGGTGATTTCTCGCGGGCCAGCAGAGCATCGAGGTCATTGCGACCAGTCAGGAGCTTGTACTTGGCGACCACATCCGTCATGCCCTCAAGCCGCGCGGCACACCAGGCTTGCGTGCCTGGCGCGGGATGCTCCCGGGACGGCGAACTCAGATAAGCGAGCCGGATCTTCGCCATAGACCGGATCGGCTCCAGGTACTTCGAGTCGCCTGTCATGTGATAGGCCAACAGGAGCGTGTGCGTCATCATGCTCATCGCGCTGGGGAACAGATACAGGGTGTACTCGCCGTGGTTTCTCGGGTCCCACCAGTTCGGATCGAGGCCCCCAATGCAACCATCCGGCCAGTGGATGGCGGTGGGGATGATCCCCGCGGGCTTGCCGCGCTCGGCCCGCGCCGCCGCATCCACCCAGGTGTCCGTCCAGGTGGAGAACAGTCTCGTCAGCTTGGGATCGCCCGTCCGCTGCCAGTACAGCAGCGTGGGCTGGACGACGCGCGCATGGTAGACTGTGTCACAGGCACGGGCGGGGGTCATGTCCAGCTTCTCGGCTGTGAAGTACGTGCTCTTGAACTGCAGGAAGCCGCGTTCGTTGCGGCCGGTCCACCGCGTCTCCGTCAACTCGGCCAGCCGCAGTGCCCGCCGGCTCCAGTCCGGGTTAGCGGCGTCGATGTGCATCATCGCCGTAATGGCGTCGCCCGAATCCTCGGCCGTATGTTCCACGTCCGACATGCGGGTCGTGTAGCCCAGCTTCATGTGCGGCTGCGACATGATTGCCCGCGAGAACTTCGCCTGGGCCGCGTTGATCTTCGGACTCTCGAAGCCGATCAGGATCGGCGTCCACCACCGCCACATCTCGCAGTCGTCGCCCCAACCGCCGCCGTACTGGCCATCCTCGCGCATCCGTTGCTCGATCCACCATTCGATGATGTCGGCCAGCCGCTCCAAACCCTCGCGCTGATGCACAGCCCACGCGGGCGCCCCGGCAACAGCCGGATATTGCTTCTGTGGAGGGATCGGCTCGCCCAGGTACATGCGAGCGATTTCGTTTTCCGGAAACGCGGCCGCCGCCTTCTCGAAGAACCCACGTGCCACGTCGAGAAATGACACCTTCTTCGGGAGGATCTTCCAGACGCTACCTGATTCCAGGGCGTACCACGTCACCATCCGACCCCGATAGAGGTAGGTCAGCGGATAGAGCGGCGAGTCCGGCCCAATCCCGAAATCGTAGTCCCGTGTGCGCGACACCTGGCCGCCGAAGTAGTCGAGCGCCTTGTCATTGCTCCAGCACTCGATCTCTCGAATGAGCCGGTCCAGGTCCTTCTGCAGCCGCTCGTCGAGGCCGGTCCGGCGGCGCAGTTGTCTCAGGAGGTCGAGCCGGACCTCCTCCGAATCGGCATTGCCCGCTCGCTGGATGAGGCCCTGGATGTCGTTGACATCGGCGCGTGGAGCCGTGTCCGCCGCAGAGGAAAGTGCCGCCGCGATGGTTAAGACCAAGACCAGTATCCGCATACGATTGCCCCAAAGGTCGTGCGCGTTCGGGAACCCACGGACAAACAAGTTTGTCCGTGCCACCCAGAGTATCGCCCGTCGGACGATCGCCAACTATTTGAGCTTCAGCATCGGGTCGGCCCGGCGGACGAACTGGATGGCCAGGCCCCAGGGGTCGCGCAGCATGGCGAGCTTGTCGCCGGCGGGCGTGGTCGTGACCTCATCCACCGCCGTCGCCCCGGCGGCAAGCAGCTTGCCGCGCATGGCCTCCACGTCCTCGACCATGAACGCGACGTGCAACAGCAGCGGGTCCATGGCGGCGTAGTTGGGCACGGCTTCCGGCGGGTTGTGGTACAGTTCGAGCATCATGTTGCCGTCGGCGTCCCCCAGGAAACGGCCGTTGATCGGCGGCGGGCCCTCGCGCAGGACCTTCATGCCGAGGTTGTCCACGTACCATTTCGCGGCCTTGATCGGATCGGCGACGTTCAAGCCGATGTGCTCCAGGCGCACGCGAGTGGTTTGCGCCGCTTTGCGTTCGAGGCGTGCATTCTTTTTCGGTCTGTCTTTGCTTCGTTCACTTGCCATGAGGACCCCGAGGGTGGTCGCCGTCACGAGCACGCACGAGACACACGTGAGCAATACGGTTCCGGTTCTCTGTCTGCCAGTCATTTGAGCCTCCTTTGAAAGATGTTACCAAGCTGCCGTGGCGAGGGCGTCCCGCCCTTGCGTCGCGAGGCCATCTTGGGGGTTCCCAACGCGGAATTTTGCGTTGGGGGCCCCTTTGCCTCGCCGAGCCTGACCCGTCATCAGGTCCGAGGCGCAAGGGCAAGATGCCCTCGCCACTGCGAGAAGACAAGGGCGGGACGCCCTCGCCACGGTGGGGAATGTCACATTGCCGACGACACGACCAGCCGGGTTCAAGCTTCATACGGGTGTTTCCAAGGGGTACGGTACGGCCGCTTCAGCAATTCGGCCGCCCTGGGATTGTCAAGGATCTGCTGAGATTGCTCGTCCCAGGCGATCCTGGTGCCTATGTCGTAGGCGATCATCGCGAGCTTGACGGTGGCCGTCGAACGGAAGCCCTCCTCGATCGTGCACCCCGGCTGCTTGCGGCTGCGCACCGCATTGAGAAACTCGGCCATGTGGGCGGTCCCCAGGTCGGCGGTGGCCTTGTGCTCCTCACGCTGCTTATTCTTGTCCTTCGGGATGACAATCCAGCGGTCATCGGTCACGAAGACCGTGCCCTTCTCGCCGTAGAAGAAGATGCCGTTCATCGTTTCCGGCGTGTACTCCTGGGCGCCCCAGATGCGATGCCGCCAGACGACCGGACCGGCGTCGAAATCAAAGTGGACGGTGAGCACATCCGGCGTGGTGATCTTGTTCTGGTAGTAGTAAATGCCGCCCGAGGCCTGGACCGAGCGCGGCGTCGTCAGACCGAGGATCCAGCGCGTCGCGTCGATCAGGTGGATACCCCAATCGACGAGATGCCCGTGTCCGGTGGTCTTCTCAAGACGCCACGCAAAGTGGCCGACCTGCGGTGAGTAGGGGATCTTGGGCGCTGGACCGCACCAGAGGTCCCAGTCGAGCGAAGCCGGCGGGTCCTGGAGGGTGGTGTCGCGCAGACCGGCCAGGTAGTGGATCTGGGCATCTACTTGAACGATTCGTCCGAGGTTCCCTTGCTGCAGATAGTCACGGACCTGTCGAAGGGCCGGGCTCTGACGCCGCTGGAAACCAATCTGGACAATGACGCCCTTGTTTTGCGTCGCGGCGACCATGACCTGCGCTGCGCGGATGTCGTACGCCAGCGGTTTCTCACAATAGATGTCCAGATTCTTCTCGACGGCTGCCAGGAAGGGCAGGGCGTGCCAGTGCGGGGGCGTGGCGATGATGACGGCGTTCAGACCGGGGGTCGCCAGAAGCTCCTCGTAGTGCTTGAAGGTCCGGGGCCGGGAGCCCTGCATTTTCTCGAGGGCCGTGGCGGACTCCGCCAGATGCTGGCTGTCCACGTCACACAGGGCGATCACTTCCACGCCGCAGACCTTGAAGGCCGCCCGCACATCCGACATACCGTAGTTGCCACAGCCGATCAAGCCGAACTTGAGTCTCGCCTGCCCCGCGGCGGAAGCGCGGTGCAGCACGCCGTTCAGCGCGAGCGTGCCGGCCGCCGCCGCGCCCATAAAGCTCCGTCGATTCATCTGCTCCATTTGATGCCATCCTTTCCCGACCGGGTTGACTCGCCGCCGGGGCTCGTGGTCCCCGTCTCCGGCGCGTTGTGCTGTCGCGGCCCGTCTCCTTCAGGCAGGCAAGACAGGTATCCGGTAATCATAGCGTGACTCCGAGCGCAGTCAACCGTGACCCCTGGGCGGGAGGGGGAAAATCAAAAGCGGCGAAAGAGGCGTGACGGGAGAATCATCTCCGGGGAAGATCTTCCGCCGTGCCGCGACTTCTCCGCGTCGTCGCGGTGGGCCGCGGTCCGGTCGGGACGGTCAGAACAAGATCGCGACTCGGCAGCGCCGACGCGAAGCTCACCGTGTCCTGACCGTGACGTTCAGCAGGAACAGAAGCATGACAAACATAGTCAGGAACAATTCGTTCATAGCTATGCTCCACCCCAAATAGTTATCGATACATGTTACCGGCAGATCGGCCAAAAGTCAAGCTCTGATTTGGCCCCCCTGCGGGAAAAAACTGGAAAGGCCGGCGAACCGCACGCCGGATGCGGGTGATCCTCAGTTTTTGGGACGCACCACAAAAAAACTTCAGTGCTTCCAGGGATGATCAGGAAGGCGTGTGGGGGGTGGGACGGACACGTGTGATGCCCACCTGGTCCAGGAGGATCACGGCCGACTTCGTACGGTCGAACAGGAATCGGATCTGCCGAAGCAGAGCGGGATCGAACGGGGGGGCGACCTTCGCGAAATCCGCCAGCGGGAATTCAAAGGTCTCGAGCACAGGCTCGACCGGGGACCGGAAGCGCATCCGGTCCCAGAGCGGCCACTTGCTGAAGGTCACCGGGATCGCGCGTGGAAGAGGAGAATAGTGGCTCAGGGGCAAGCGCGCCGTGTGGCCGTCCGAGTCGACAAGCTCCAGGGTCATGTCAATGGAGTCCTCGTCCTCGGCGCGAGCGACAGGGCCTGGCGCGGCGACCGAGCGGCCGCCGGCCCTGCTTTCGCGCGCGGAGCTGTCCGCGGCAATCGGCCGGCGTCGCGCGCCGGTGTCCGCCAGGCAAAACGACAAGGTCAGGCCCTCTTGAAGCCAAGAGCGGAGAGCCGAAATTTCCGGCAAGGTGATCACGTAGCTGGGGGGCTGGGCCGGGAGGCCCGCGGGCTGGCACGCAGAGTCCCAGCCGAGGGCAATGGCGTGGTCGCCGAGGGCGCGGCCCAGACGAGTCCTCATTTCCCTTTGTTCCCACGTTCCGAGACGCTCCCCGCGCTGCGCGCCGCCGGCCAGCGTGGTCTTCGTAACCTCGATCGGCCCGTCGAAATCGGCGATCGTCCGGAATTCGGAGTCCTGGAAACGGCTGAGGTACAGCGTGTCAGGCAGCCAGTGCGCCGCCCGGCGGGGGTCGCGGAACAGCGGGATGTAGACTTGTCCGTCGCGCAGAGTCGCCTCCAGGAAAGCGGAGATGTAGACTTGGGCGATGGTGCGCTGCTCTTGCGGGTCCAAGGGGGCGTTGCGGTTGAGCAGATAGCGGAGAGGCGAATCCTCGTCGCATGCCCCCCAGTCCGTGTTGAACTGGCTGTGATTGGCACGGTAGATGTACAAGGCCGCTTTCATCCGGTAATCCCGCCCGGTGAACGTCATCTGCCGGAGGCGCCGCACTCCGCCAAACTCCCCGACGTCGGCATCGTGGCTGCCCTGCAGAACGAGGTAGTTAAGGTCTTCGATCGGAAGCGTCGGACCGCTGGGACGGTAGCCGCCCTCCGTGGGGGCCAGCGCGATCAGGGTCTTGATCGCGAAGCCGAAGTGGAACGCGACATTGGCATTGTCGGGATGACGGGTGAGCCAGTTGAACCGCGCCGCATGGACGATGGCTTCACCGCCGCGGGAGTGGCCGATCAAAGCGATATTCCCCATGTCCACGTGGTGGTAGAAGGGATTTCCCTCCTCCTGATTCCACTGACGCCACAATTCCAGATGTTTCAGGAGCAGCCAACTGCGGGCCCCGTACTCTTCCCCGACACTGCCGGACCAACTGACGTTGAGGAAGTTCTCGTCCACCGAGGCCACGATGAATCCCCGGCTGGCAAGCAGCTCCCCCAGGTAGGCGAAACCCGCATCGGAAGACTGCTCCATGCGATGATTGCCATGCACGATCAGGACCAAGGGGAAGAGGCCCGTGCCCCTGGGAAACCAGACCCGGGCGTTGAGCGGCAGATGATGGGACTCGAAACCCCAGTACCGGGTGCGCGCCTGGGACCCAAGCCAGGTCGGGGAGAGCCGGAGGAAAGGCGAAGCATCGACCGTGCCCGTTTTCAGAGCGACGTTCTTCCCATACTCCGGGCGACGACCGTCCGTGCCGCTGCCGTAGAACAAGGTCGCAACGGGATAAGGCCCGACCTGGGAAGGATTCGGCGCCTCCAGCGGGACCACATTTCCGCCCACCACCGGCTTGGTACGCTCGAGGAACGGATCGTCCCCCGGGCCGGCCAACCACGAGATCAGAACGGCAGCGCCGATGACGCCGATCAGGAGCAGCAGAGAGCCGAGGGCGGCAAACGCCCGCCCGATGGGCCCCGGGCCGCGCCGTCGGAGAACGGACAGACCCGCTCCGGCCAACATGAGCAGCAGGATGGGCGGCGCGCCAAGGCGGAGGGAGAGATCCGGAGAATACCCGAATCCTTTTCCCGCGACGACCACGCAGAGGAAGGTCGTCAGAATCAGGGCGCCAAGCCGCAACGGGATGCGCCTCACCAGGGCCAACCCAAGCATGCCGATGGGCATTACGACGATGAGGGCAGTGGCACCGAGGAGCAGGCCGCAGACGGTGTCCAGGAAGAGCCCAAGACCAGTTCTCAGGGAAGAAACCGCGTAGGCCGGCAGGAACAGCACGGCTAAGGTGAGTCCCCCGGCCGCGCCGGGCCACGCGCTGCGCAGGAAATGAACAGAGGTCGAGGCACACGACCCCAGAAGGGGGCGTGTCTGCCGACTGTCTGTTGCGAGTGGGGATACGCTTGGCTTCGCCGAGGCCGTATCGCCCGTCAGCCAAGAGCCGAGGTTGTATTTCATATCTCCCGGGGGATAGACCCGCCCCGTCCGCTTTGACTAAATAGATTTCTACTCACTTTTCCGGAGAACCGCAACCACAGCATTATGACAGAATCGTCCATCTTTGTCAATCGCGACATGGTATTTATCTGCGCTGTCGCTCGTATCTGCAAGATAGTGGTCATGTTGCGACTGTCGGTTACAAATACTCGCGCGGTTCACTTTCGGTCGCGGTTTGGTCGAGAGGTCCCGTGGCCCGAAGTGCAGGCGTTTGCTCCTCCGTCGCGCACACGTCCCGATTCCTGCATCCCCAAGGCAGATGCGGAACGTCAGCCGTAAGTGCTTGCGCTGCCGGTGTTTATCTGTTGCAGGCTCGCCGGCGGCTGCTCTTGCTTGGCATCAAACCTCCTGGTGAGGCCCACCTGGTCCAGAAGGATGACGGCCGATCTTGTACGGTCCAGGACGAACCGAATCTGCTTCAGGAGAGCCGGATCAAAGGAAGGATTCGCCCGCGCAAAATCGGCCAGCGGAATCTCAAAGGTCGGGAGCACCGGCTCGACCGCGGATCGAAAACGGGCCCGCTCCCACGGCGGCCACTTGCTGAACGTTACCTGGGGGACCCTGTCAATCTCGCGGGCGGTAGATCGCTTCGCTCGCCAGGACCAGCCGAAGCAGAGTTTCGAGATCGTCTCCAAAACCGCCCGTCTTGCCCCTCCCGCCCCGTGGAGGCAGTCTCCCGGCCGCTTGCTCCGCGGCGCTGTCACTTCTTTGCCGCGCCGGGCATGCGTCCAAAACCGACCTGGTCGAGGAGAATGACGGCGGTCCTCGTGCGGTCAATCGAGTCGTCGAAATTACTCACCACGCGCAGATCGGAGTCCTCGAAGCGGCTGAAGTAAACCGTCTCCGGCAGCCAGGGGGCGGCACGGCGATGGTCCCGCAGCAGGGGGACATACTCGCGGCGGCCGCGCAGTGTCGCCTCCAGAAAGGCCGCGAGGTACACCCGGGCGATCCGGCGCTGCTCTTCGCCCGGCAGCAGAGCGCCGGGCGCGAGCAGGTGGCGCAGCGGGGGGCATGTCATACCGACCCCAGACGGTATTGAACTGGCCGTGGTTCGCACGGTGGATATACAAGGCTGATTTTATCCAGTAATGATGGCCCGTGAACTTGACCCGTCGGTAGGTACGCGCCCCGGCGAAGAAGTCGACGTCGCTGTCGTGACTGCCCTGGAGGACCAGGTAGTTGACGTTCTCGATCGGGGTCGGCAGGCCCACCGGCTCATACTGCCCGTCAATCGGAGCGAGGGCGATGAGCGTCTGGATGGCGAAGCCGAAGTCGAACGTGACTTTGGCGTTGTCCGGATAGTACGGGAGCCGGTTGAAGGCGGCGGCGTGGGTGATGGCTTCTCCGCCGCGCGAGTGGCCGATCAGGGCGATGTGGGACAAGTCCACCTTGTCATGAAACGGGTTCTCTTCCTGTTTGTTCCAGGTTCGCCACAATTGGAGGTACTTGAGCAGCAGCCAGCCCGCAGAAGTGCACGCACGGCCTCGCGGCTAGCGCAAAGAGACTCGCGCTGCGGCGGGCGATCGAGCGCCAGATACTTACGGACACACGCTCCTCGCGAGCAGAGGCTGCCGGTGGTTCCCCCATAGGATCGTACCTCACGGTGGAGAATCAAGGGTTCGACGATTCGTGCAACGGCTGGAAATGACGCACGAATTGCTTCTTCTCCTTCTGATTCCGCGCTTCGACCGTGATCGTTCGACGCGCAGACAACGGGACATTCTCCAGGAATAGGCCGTCGTCAGCCACGGGCACGGCGGTGCCGTTAATCGTGATCTGTGTGCCGGGCTCGGCCCAGCCGTGCACGTCGATCGAAGCGCCGGCCGCGACGCGGGAGTGCTCGATCGGGTTGGTCTGGACGATCAGACGCGGCGACCGGTCCAGGCCAAGAAGCTCATCGATGATTTGCCTCTTCGCGGCGTACAGGGCGTTGGGATCGTTGCTGTAGTCGTCCGCCGTTCGGACGACACGGGCGGCGATCTCGACGCCACGCTGCCGCGGGTCGAGGAGCGACGAAACCCGCGGGCTCATGCCTCTCTTTACCTGGCTCATCTTCTCTTCCAGCAGGCGGAAGTACTCGTAGTCCTGAATGCCGTTGCGCATCTGCTCCCAGCGCAGCGAATCCAGGAGGCCGCCTTTCGTGGGATATACGTGCCACCCGTCGCCGCAGTGCTGGCCGGGGGCCTCGAAGGGATCGTTCGTCCACATGTTGAAGCCCCAATGCAGATAGCCGGTCAGGCCGAAACGGTAATTGAGCCAGTGCAGGGTCCGCGACTGCATAAGCGGCACGTCCGCGGTCTTGTTCATGTACGTGCCGGCCTGAAAGATGCCGACCGTGTAGAACCACATCTCGTTGCCGCGCCGCTGGGCATCGCCGTAGGCCTCCTGCCAGGTGGCGTAGTGGTCGAGCTTTGGGACCCAGACTTCGAGCCGGTCCAGGCCGTGGGGCGTCTCGATAGCGTCCATCCGCCGAAGTCGCGGCCCGTAGCGGTGCACGAAATCCGAGGCCTCGCGCCAGGTCATGATATTGTGGTTCGAGGGCTCGTCGGCAATGTGAAAAACGGTCTTGTCCAGCCAGCCGCGTTCCTGGAGGTGCTGCTCCAGTGCCGGCAGGAATTGGGGCAGGAACTCCTGGCCCGGCAGGGTGATCGACGTGGCTTTTTCCTCATCGCGCACGGGGAAATCCCGTAACACGATTTCCTTGCTGGACCAGCCGCCCTCGCGGAAGCGGGCGACGAAGCCGGTCTCCAGCAGATCCATCCGCCCCGTGCTCCAGAAGACCTCGGCCCACTTGTCGAACCGGGAGAAGTCGAACGTCAGCTTGCCGTCGCTGCGCTTCGTGGCGGTGATCAGATCGGGCGCGACGCGAAAGACATTTTGCCGGTGGTCCGCCATGTTGCGGGCGTAGACCGCCAGCATTTTGTAGAAGGCGTCGGGGTCGGAGGAGTCCACGTCGTGGAACTGCTTGAACCGGCCCGTCGAGAACCACTCCGTCACCATCAGGTGCCGCTCGTCCGGCAGCGTCAGGGGAAAAATCGTCAGGGCCAACGGCAAGGTTCTTTCGCCCTTGTCCGCGCGGAAAGTCACGATGCCCTCGTAGTCGCCGGGCTGGGCGTCCTTCGGCACGCGGATCGTCAGGTAGATGGCCTGATAGCGCCCGGCGTTCACGGTCATCTGCCTTGCATCGGACAGGTAATCCGGGAAACGGGCCGGCGCGGGACGGGTGAAACCTGCTTTGCGGTGATTCGGCGAGTTCTCGGCGATCTGGATCGAACCGACGAAGTTCCAGGTCACCGCCTCTGCCGGCAGGCTGCCATTGCCGCCCGTGTGCTTCAGCGGTCCGACGGAGACGGTCAGGTCGCGCAGCGGCTGTTGGGCCTTGACCACGCACTGGGCGGAAAGGACCTCATTGCGGATGCCGAAGATCTCGATTTTCTTCTGCGGCGGGGGACACTTGTACCCATCCTCGAAGACCCGCTCCAGATCCGTCACGGCGAAGCAGTCGAACGCCGGCTCCTGGCCCGGACAAGGCAAGCCCAGAGAAAAGATGCAGATCATGAGAACCGCACCGCACCGCTGGATGAAGACCCCGCGCATACTCATAACTACCTCCCAGTCGCTGTTTGCCACGATTGTCAAGCAGTTCCGGTTGCGTGGCTCTTCGTAGGTCGCGCGTCCTCGCACGACGTCCCTGGGCGAGCGGGGACGCTCGCCCTACGAAGAAACGCCTGGAGGCGTCACTACCAACGAGCCGCGCAGCCAATGAACGAGCGATGCTTAGCCGTTCAGAACCCAGCCTTGGCGGTAGGTCTTGGTGATGAACTTATCCGCCTCCGGGTGGTTGGCCGCCTTCAGGCTCCGAGCGTCCCACTCGAGCTTCGGGCCGCTGGTGACCTCGACTTCCATCTCCTGCTTGTTCTCCCGGATCTTCTTCTTCGACGTCTGGCCCAGGCGGTAGGAAACCAGGGCCAGCAGGTTGTTCTCGATCATCGCGCCCGCGTAATCGAAGTTGCACAGCGGGGCTTTGCCCGTCTTGCAGCCGACGATCCACTCCTGGTGATGGCCCAGCGACGGCGGGATCAGATCCTCCTTCCTGGGCGACGTGTAATGGGTCATGTCGCCCTTGGTAGGCATCACAACGCGCCAGGAGTAGTCGCACATCAGGAAGCCTTTGTTGCCCCGGAACAGAACTCCCTTGAAGATCGCTTCGCGGTCGAAGATTTCGGAGGGCATGCCGGGCTTTTTGCCGCCGTCATACCAGTTGACCGTCACGGGCCCGCGCCAATCGTTGGCGGGATGCGTCCATTGGGCCGTCAGCCACTGCGGGCAGGTGTCGGTGCTCAGGGGCGAGCCCTGGGCCTCGACGGTCGTCGGCAGCCGCAGGTCCAGGGCCCAATAGGCCATGTCCATCATGTGGCTGCCCATGTCGCCGATCTGGCCGCTGCCGAAATCCCAGAAGCGATTCCAGGTCAGACAGCCGCCGCTGACGTACTCCGCGTTATACGGATGGAACCGGGAGGGGCCGATCCAGAGGTCCCAATCGAGACCCGGCGGTACCGGCTGCCCCGGCAGATAGTCTCCGCCTTTCGGCGTGCGGCTGCACCAGACGTGTACCGCCTCGACCTTGCCGATCGCGCCCCCGCGGATCAACTCGACCATGCGCCGATAGTTGTCACTGGCGTGAATCTGGGTGCCCTGCTGCGTGGAGAGCTTGCCCTTGTTCTTCAGGTACGTCTCGCGGACGAGCCGGGCCTCCTGCACGGAATTGGCAATCGGTTTCTCGCAGTACACGTGCTTGCCCCGGTTCATCGCCCAAATATTGATGAAGGCGTGGGTGTGGTCGGTGGTCGCACAGACCACGGCGTCGATGTCCTTCTGGTCGAGGCACTTGCGCCAGTCGGAGTAGGTCTTGGCTTGCGGATACCGCTTGGCGGCCGCCGCCAGATTCTTCTCGTTGACATCGCACAAGGCCACGATGTTCTCGCTCTTGACCCCATCCAGGTCGCCGGCGCCCCGGCCGCCGACCCCGATGGCGGCGATGTTGAGCTTCTCATTCGGTGAGTTCCCCGCCTGGAGGATGCCCGACTTGAGGATGGTGATGCCGGCCCCAAGGGCGGCGGTGTGGGTGAGGAACGTGCGACGATTGACGGGCTCTTTCATGGATTGTTCTCCTCGATATGAAGGCAACAGGTTGACGCTCGTGGAATCCTGACCATGGGGACAGAGTACCTCGCGTGCGGCAGGGCTTCAAGCCTTTTTCCCGCCGCGATTCGTCAAATAGACGCCCGACAGGACCAGAATGGCACCGACAGCCAAGGACCACGTAATCGGCTCCCGGAGCAGGAAGAAGGCGAGAATTACGGCGGAAATGGGGACGAAATTGATGAACAGGCCCGCGCGGGTGGTGCCGATGCGTTGGACACCCTGGTAGAACCAGACGAAGCCGAGCACCGTCCCGCAGACTGCCAGGTAGGCAATGGAGGTCCAGTCTAGCAGCGAGGCCCGGACGACGGTGTGCGTGAGATCTTCGCAGAGGGCGGGTACGACCAGGGCGATGGCGCCGGCCAGCGAGGAGTACGCGACGGACACCAGCGGCGAGAGCCTGCGCAAAGCCACTTTGCCGAGCAGCGAATAGGCGGCCCAATTCAGGACGCAGCCGAGGATGTAGAGTTCGCCCAGGCCGACGCCGCCCGCGACGATCTGGCGCAAATCGCCCTTGGCGATCACGACGGCGGCTCCCAGGATCGACAACGGGATGCCGATAGCCTGGAGTGGGGTGAGCCGCTCGCGGAGGAACAAGACGGAGGCGATGGCGATGAAGGCCGGACAGGTCGCCACGATCAGCGAAGCGCGGCTGGCTTCGATCAGGCTCAGACCTTTGAAGAAAAGGGCATTGTAGGCGAACACCCCCGTCAGGCCCAGCAGGATAACCAGGAAGAGCTGCTCCGGGCTGACGCGGGGGAGTTTGCCCTCCTTGATCCGCGTGAGAATCAGCAGCAAGAGGGAGGCCATCGCAAACCGCAGAAAGGCGATGCCGAAGGGACCGAGGTCCTGCGCGACCTGCCGGCCTGCAATGAACGTGCCACCCCAGAAGATCGCGGTCAGGAGAAGCTTGATGTAAATCCAGGAAGATCTCAAATCTCAAATCTCAGATTTCAAATCCTTGTCCGTGAGCAGGGCCAGGAAATCCGACGCCGTTAACTCCGACAGGCTATCGACAATGCGGTCGGCCTGGGCCAGATCTTCCCGTGTGCGTGTCGTGGTCACGGCGACGACCGGCATGCCGGCGGCTCGGGCGGCCTGCACACCCGGCACGGCGTCTTCGACGACGGCACAGCAAGCCGGGACCAAACCGATTTTCTGGGCGGCTTTGAGGAACGTCTCGGGCGCCGGTTTGCTCCGGGCGATCTCCTCTTTTGTCACCCGAGCGTCGAACCAGTGGGCCAAGCCAAGCCGATCCCAGAAGATGTTCAGATTCTCCGGTGGGGCCGAAGAGCCGATGGCCAGACGAAAGCCGTGGCGCTTCAAGTCCCGGAGCAAGTCTTCCGCCCCCGGCGCGAGCTCCAGATGCTCTTTCATCAGATCCCGGTAACGCTGCTCTTTCCAATCGGACAACCGCTCCAGTTCCTGGGGCGAGATATTCGGCCGGAGCACGGGGAGAATCGCCGCATTCTGCATGCCAAACGTCCGCCGGAAGAACTCATCCGAGATCTCCAATCCTTCCTTCTCGGCGAGGTCGGACCACGCCTGCCGGTGGGCCCAGCCCGTATCGACCAGGACGCCGTCCATATCGAAAATCACACCCAGTCTTCCATCACAAGACGTCATATACCAGCCAATCCTTTCCCGTGGCCGAGGCTTGTGGCGCACGGCGAAAGCGTCCCATCCTACCGCCTGGCCCCCGCCGGTCAAGATGTGACGACGGAGACGCGAGCAAGGTCTTGTCTTATATGCGCGCCCGTGTTACCTTCTTCGGGTCACCGGAGTGCAACATGAGAGCCCCCGACATGATGGCGATCTACAGGAAGGTTGTTGTCTCTTGTCATTCCCGCGCAGGCGGGAATCCATCGCGCCCCGGCTTTCCTGGACCCCCGCCCCCGCTCGGGTCGGGGGCAGGCCCCGCGCGGGGGTGACAGAGGGGGTCCGGCGTCCATTCTATCAGAAGCTTCCAGGAGAAAGCCATGCAGCGTAAAGAAGGCAAGCATGACCCAGCGAGCCGAAGCTGGAAGAGTTCGACGGCGTACGTTCTGGGGGCGGTTCTCTGGTCTTTATCCGCGTTGGTTTTCGCTGCGCCGGCCCAAGCCCAGGAAATCGCCTGGCAGTCCGATCTGATCTTCCTCGACACGAATTTCGAGAACGCTTCCCCTCTTTACTGGGAGGTAGAGGCGGGCAACGTCGTTCACGTCTATCTTGTTTACGACCAGGAACGGGCCTCTCCCAACCGGGCCAATGGGCACTGGTTCTTCCGGGTCCAAGCCAAGCCGGGGGCCGCGCTGACGTTCGTGCTGCACAACTTCGATAACGTGTGGAACGGCCGGAAAGGCTCGCCCCTCGATCAGCGGACGGTTTGCTTCACTGCGCTGGACGGCCGGACGTGGCAGACGGTCCCGGCGGGAAAGACCGCCGACAATCTTTCCCGGTTCAACGTGGTGGTGGACCAAGGCTCGCTTTATCTGGCTCGGCTGGAGCCATATCGCCTGTCCGATCTCGAGAGGCTCAAGCAGGAGATCCGCTCCGACCGCCGGGTCCAGATCACGCCGATTGGCAAGACGGTCGAAGGCCGGGAGCTGGAGATTATTCGCGTGGGGAATCCCGAAGCAGCCCATCGTGTATGCCTGCGGGCTCGCGCTCATCCGTGGGAGCCGGGGGGAAATTGGGTTGTCCAAGGCCTGATCCAGCGGTTGCTTCGCGACGACGAGGCGGCCAGGCGATACTTGGGAACCTACTGTGTCTATGTCATGCCCATGGCAAACAAGGATGGGGTCGCCCGGGGCCGGACGCGGTTCAATCTGCTCGGGGCCGACCTCAACCGCAAATGGGACAAGCCGGCCGATCCCGCCATCAATCCCGAAAACTCCGCCCTGGAGAGTTGGCTCCAGTCCATGGTGACGAAAGGGCACAAACCCGACCTGCTGCTCGACCTGCATAACGATGAGTCCGGCGGCCTGCGGATCGACCGGCCGAGCCAGGGCCTCGACGGATACCTCCGGGACATGGATCGCCTGGACGCCATGCTGCGTCAGCACACTTGGTACACGGAGCGTACCTCCCGCGCGAGTGCCGGCAGTCCCGGATCGATTGGGAACGGTCTGCTCGACCGCTTCGGTGTCCACGCCTGCGTGCTGGAGCTCAACGCGAACTGGATCGCAGGTCTGAACGCCTGTCCCTCGGCCGAAAGATGGAAGCTCTTTGGCGAACAGCTCTGCAAAGCATTCCTCCATTATTTCGAGGTTGGCGCGACCGGAAAGTGACACATGATGGCGGTGTAGGGTGGGGCTTGCCCCTCCGAGTCTTCCGTCGCTCGCGTATTGGTGGGGCAAGCCCCACCCTACGGACTCCATTACTTCGAGGTCGGCGCGACCGGGAAGTGACAGGAATCAGTTCGTAGTGTGCTCGTAAAGAGCATAAGAGAGAGCGCGGCAAACGGATCGTCAAGCGGTGGCGAAGCTCGTTTCGCAGGACGTCGGACGTCACGAGCTGCGCAACCCTCCCACGCTCGCCGATTCTTTACGGCCGGGCCGAGGGCGTATAGCCGAGCTTGGTCCAGACCCCTCTCTGGACGCGGTGCAGGTCCTCGTTGCCGTAGGAATAGGAGTCGGCGCCATTGCGGGTGCTGTTCTGCCAGACGGCATAGTCCGCCTTCGCAACGTCCAGCGTACGGGGGTCTTTCCACTTCCAGTATTCGCTGTGGCCATCGGCGAAGCCGAAGTTCGTGCCGTCCCCGTGGCGGGCGGTGATCTGGTCCCACCAGCGCTCCTGATCGTACCAGAGCGTCCAACTGTTGGGGCTGAGGCGACCTTCATCCAGGCACACGATCCGTTCCGAGGCCCTCGTGATCTGTGTGCGGCGGTAGACCATCAGGTTCTTGGTGCCCGGAATGCCGTCGTAGCCGTTCATCGCGTCGGTGATCGCGTATGTGACGACCTCACCGCGCTCGCCGGTCGGGCACTTGTATAGCTTGACTTCCGCGCAGTAGCGGTACAACAGGCCCGCCCTGATGCCGTCGAGCTTGGCCTGCAGCACAGCATTGTCGCCTGGATAGCGCACCCACCCGGTGGCGGCTTGCGGGTTGGCCGCCGGGATCTTGTCATTGTTCTCATCGGCGTACATGATCCAGCCGGTCATCACCTGCCGGAGGTTGTTCAGGCAGGAAGTACGCTTGCCCTGTTCGCGGGCCCGGCTCAGGGCGGGCATCAGAATGGCCATCAGAATGGCGATCACGGCAATGACGACGAGAAGCTCGATCAGCGTAAAGGCATTGCGGCGGCTCATACACCATGCTCCTTCCAAATGACCTCAGTGTATCTCTACACAGGTATTAACTCGCTATTTTAACCCCAAATCTTCGTCCATGCAAGGCGGATTTCCTTTTCCCTATCCTCCGAGGACCAATTTCCGGCCGGGGGTCTTTCGCAAAAAAATACGGGGACTATTGCATTGACATGCGATTCGTAGTACATTATCGGAAGGTGTTTGCTGTGAAAAGGAGAATGACCTAACGCATTTGGGTGTGAGGACTTGGGTATAAAGGAGCGATGTTATGAAAAGCCGAAGGGGATTCACGCTGATCGAGTTACTCGTGGTGATCTCCATTATCGCGATTCTGATGGCGATTCTCATGCCGGGCTTGCAGCGGGTCCGGGAGCAGGCCCGGTTCATGGCGTGCCGCTCCAACCTACGCCAGTATGCGGTGGTCCAGCGGATGTATTCCGATGACAACAACGCCAACTTCCCGCGCTCGTTCAATTGGCTCTATAACAGCGCCAGCGGCGGCGGCGGCACGGGCTGCGCTTATCACGATCCGAGCAGGAACCTGTCGGAGCACCCCGAAATGGCGGGGTATTGCTGGCCCTATTTGAAGAACTATCCGGCGATTCACGTGTGTCCCACGTTCAAGATCGTACTCAAAACGCGGAGCTGCGGGCGCTGCAATGGCGCGACCATTCCCATCAGTCGCCCGAATTTCAGCTATACGATGAACTCCTATCTCAACGGCGACGCCTGGAACTCCGTGCCGGCGCAGTACAAGCTCTCTATTGCCGGCGACTCGCTGCGCAAGGAGAACCAAGTGAAGCGTCCGGCGGAGACGTTCTATTTCGGCGAGGAGAATTCCTGGTCGATCGCCGGGATCAACGCCGCCGGGATCAACGACACCAACCTGCGTCCTTTGCCGACTCGAAACACCGACAGCTTCGCGACCTTCCACAAGGTGGCGGCCAGCAAATGGAACAACGGTGTCTCGAACGCCTCCTTTGTCGACGGACACGTCCAGGAAGTCAATCCCTGGGCGGACGATGCCCGCCAGACTTGGCAATTGTGCTGGCCCGGCGACAAGCCGGCTCCGATCTTCTGATCGGAGTGCGTCACGATTCGGCGCCACAGCGGGGTGTCCGTCGGCTCTGTTGAGGTCTTGAGAGGGAGATAAGATGGTCGGCCGGAAAGGATTCACCCTCATCGAGTTGCTCGTGGTGATCGCGGTGATTGCCCTCTTGATGGCGATCCTGCTGCCGGCCTTGGGGGCCGCTCGCGAGCAGGGCCGCCGCACCGTTTGTGCCCAGAATGAAAAGAACACGGGGTTGGGCTTGTTTCTCTACGCCGGCGACTACGACGGCAAGTTGCCGCTCAACGAGGTGGATCGCTGGCTCTTTGACGTGTCCTATTGGACGACGGATATCGTCCTGAAGACCGGGGCCTTCGACCGGCACATCTTTTACTGTCCCTCTTGGCGGCAGCGGGACAACATCATCTACTGGCGCTACGGGGAGAACCTGCCCGCCGGGACGCCCGAGCGGTTTGAACGCCCGGAACCGCAGGATGTGGCGACACGCAAGAACTACCATCGCATCCTCGGCTACTTCTGGTTCATCGACGTTGTCAATCCGAGGAAGAATCCCCCTATGAATCCTGGTGGTCCGAACAAGGAATGGGTCCGTTCGACAGTCAAGACCCGCGCGGCCCCGGCTTTGGTGGAGTTGATCGCCGATGTCACGGCCAGCACCGGGGCGGACCGCACGCAATCCGATTTCACCAAGGCCACCGGCGGCTGCTGGTCCCGCTGGCAGGTCTACGACCGGACCAGCCATCTGAAAAAGGGCACCAGGCCGATGGGCAGCAACATGCTGTTCGTCGACGGCCACGTCCAGTGGCGCAAATTTGACGAGATGGAGCACCGCTGGTTCTGGCAGGCCAATGGCAATCCCTGCTTCTGGTGGTGATCGTCACCAGATCTCCGTCCATTTGATGTTCAGCTTGGTGCCGGGCTTCTGTGGAGGGCTGGACTTCGGAGCGGGAGTCGGCCTGTCCCCGGCCTTGGTTTTGGGGGCGGCCTTGGTCTTCGGAGCATCCTTGGCTTTCGGCGCCGGCCTGGACGGGTCCTTCAGGGAGAGGCTGATGCGCTTCTTCACGAGGTCCACCCCGAGGACCGTGGCCATCACCTTCTGATGCACCTTGACGACCTCCGCCGGGTCTTTCACGAACCGGTCGGCCAATTGGCTGATGTGGACCAGACCGTCCTGGTGGACGCCGATATCGACGAAGGCGCCGAAGGCGGTGACATTGGTCACGATGCCGGGCAGCCGCATGCCCGGCTGGAGGTCCTCCATCTTCCGGACCCCTTCCGCGAAGCTGAAGACCTCGAACTGTTGGCGCGGGTCCCGGCCGGGCTTGGCCAATTCCTGCACGATGTCGTTCAGGGTCGGCAGGCCCACCGTCGCGGTGACGTAATCCTCCAGGCGGATCTTCTGCCGCAGCGACGGATTCTTCATCAGGTCGGCGACGGAGCAGCCGACATTCGTGGCCATGGCGTCCACCACATGATAACTCTCGGGGTGGACGGCGCTGGCGTCGAGCGGGTGGACGGCGTCCTGGATGCGGAGGAAGCCCGCGGCCTGCTCGAAAGCCTTGGCCCCGAGGCGGGGGACTTCCTTGAGGTCCTCCCGCGAGCGGAACGGACCCTTCTCGTTGCGGTAGCTGATGATGTTCTGGGCCAACTGGGGTCCCAGCCCGGAGACGTACTGGAGCAGTTGCTTGCTGGCGGTGTTGACCTCGACGCCGACGCTGTTGACGCAACTGACGACCACGTCGTCGAGGCTCTGCTTGAGCATTCCCTGGTCCACGTCGTGCTGGTACTGGCCGACGCCGATGGATTT
>CAYHAJ010000283.1:0-10133 GCA_964354535.1 uncultured Pirellulales bacterium | reverse complement strand
AATCAGCTTTATGGAAAACGATCCCAAGTGGCATCATCATGTCCCCACAGACGAGCAGTACGAGCGGGCACTGCAGGAACTGGATCGCCTCCTGCGGGAGGTGCAGGCATGAGCTTCATACCGGGAGTGGAACTGGGCAAGCCGAATCTGGATGTCTTCTGTGAGACACTTCTGTCGCTGGCTCGCGGGAACAGGAACGTGCTGGCTATTACGAGCGATTCAAGGGGCTCTGGTAGGCTGGCCCCTTTTGCGGCGGCGCTGCCGGAGCAGATCGTCGAAGTGGGAATTGCCGAGCAGAACCTGGTGGGTGTCGCGGCCGGGCTCGCCTCCGCGGGCAAGATCGTCTATGCCGTGTCGCCGGCGTCCTTTCTGACCGCGCGCGCCCTGGAGCAGATCAAGAACGATGTCTGCTACTCCGACCGGCCGGTGAAGCTCGTAGGCATCAGTGCTGGCGTCAGCTACGGGGCCCTGGGTTCGACGCATCACTCCACGCATGAGCTGGCGACCCTGCGGGCGATCGAGAACATCACGATCATCGCCCCGGCGGACAACCTCGAAACGGCGCAGGCCATCAGGGCCGCCGCTACGATGGAGCACCCCGTGTACCTGCGGTTTGGCAAGCGTCCGCTCCCGCACCTGCACCCGCCACAGACGCAGTTCACCGTGGGAAAGGCCCTGACGGTCTGTGAGGGAACAGATGTCGCGTTCATTGCCACAGGTGAGACGGTGCATCCCGCCCTGATGGCCGCGCGAGAACTCCAGGCACAAGGGGTATCAGCCCGCGTCATCAGCATGCACACGGTCAAGCCCCTCGACACGGATACGCTCATCCGAGCAGCCCGGGAGTGCCGGGCGGTGATCACTGTCGAGGAACACAGCATCTTCGGCGGCCTGGGGGAAGCGTGTGCCGCGGTCCTCATGCAGGCGGGAATTCGCATCCCCTTTCGCATCGTCGGCTTTCCCGATGAGTACATGGTCACGGGAAGCCAATTGGAGATTTTCGAGCATTACGGCATCACGGCGCGAGGGCTGGCGCGGACTGCCAAAGCGATGCTCGGCACGTAGAAAAAGGGAGGAACCGGATGGGCAGCCGATACATTCTGGCCATCGATCAGGGCACCAGCGGGACCAAGGCCGTCGTGTTTGACGGCCAAGGACGTATTGCCGCCCAAGCGACAGAGCCGCTGAAATCCCATTTCCCTCATCCGGGTTTCGTCGAGCAGGACCCACAGGAGATCTATGACAACGTCCTGGCCGCCGTGAAGGCATGTCTGGGGGAATTCCGGCTTTCGACCTCCAAAACGTTAGACACGATTGCCGCCTGTGGGATCTCCAACCAGCGCGAGACATTTGTCCTGTGGGAGGCGTCCGGCGAACCGCTGTGCAACGCGGTGGTCTGGCAGTGCAAGCGTTCCGTCGCCATCTGCGACCGTCTCAAAGGATCGCCACTCGAAAACGAAATCCGGCGGCGGACCGGCCTGATCGTCGATCCGTACTTCTCCGGCACCAAGCTCCTGTGGCTACAGGAGAACGACTCCTGCGTTGCACAGGCGATCCGTGCGGGCCGGGCGCTCTTCGGAACGGTCGATACCTGGCTGCTGTACAAGCTGACCGGCGGCCGAAGCTATCTCACGGACCATACCAATGCCTCGCGCACGCTGTTGTTCAACATCGACGAGTTGCAGTGGGACCGCCATTTGCTCGAGCAGTTTGGTTTGCAGGACCTGCAACTGCCGGAGGCACGCGCCTCTTCCGGTGACTACGGCCGGACGGATTTCGGCGGCCTTTTGCCCCAGGCGATTCCAATCTCGGCGATGATCGGTGATTCTCATGCTGCCGCGTTTGGCGAAGGCTGCTTCTCGTCCGGGACCGCCAAGGCAACGCTGGGCACCGGTTGCTCGATTCTGTTGAACACGGGCTCGAAGCGCGTCGAGCCGACCCAGGGAACCGTGGCGACGATCTGCTGGAGTGTACCGGGCCGGGTGGACTACGCCCTGGAAGGGATTATCGTCACCTGCGGCGCGACGATCGTGTGGCTCCGGGACCAGTTGGGCCTGTTCGCCCGCAGCAGTGAAACGCAGGAGATGGCGCTGGGTGTCGCAGACAACGGCGGGGTGTATCTCGTTCCGGCGTTCAGCGGCCTGGGGGCGCCGTACTGGCGGATGGACCTGCGGGCGGCGGTCCTCGGCCTGACCCTCGGCGCGGACAAGCGCCACCTTGCCCGGGCCGCACTCGAATCGATCCCCTATCAGATCCGGGATGTGACGACCGCCATGGAACAGGACAGCGGCATTCGACTGCGGCAACTCCGAGTCGACGGCGGGATTACCGCCAATCGTTTCGTCATGCAGTTCCTGACGGACCTGCTGGGTGTGGATGTCGTGAATATCGGGATTCCCGATGTCTCTGCTCTCGGCGTGGCGTTCCTGGCCGGTCTGCGCGAGGGCCTCTTCCAAGACCTCGAGCAACTCGAACGGCTCAGTATCGGCCGGCAGATCTACTGTCCGGGGCCCCAGCGGGAGAATGTGCGCGCGTGGTACGACGGATGGAAGAAGGCGGTTCAGCAACTACTGTAATTGCCGGCCATGCATCGCCCCGGGCGAAAAGATGGTGCCGGCGGTTCACTTCGTCGGCGTCGGACCCACGCAATCGTCGCACCAGTCTGCGAAACACCGGGGCAGGAACTGTCATGCAGCGTCCGCTCGATGACATCGAAACAACAGGCAGGGTCACGTAGCTTTGCGATGATACGATCTCAGCAATCTGCCCGGCCGCTCGACGCGGATGATCTCACCCTGACCGCCCTCATGCTGCGGTTCGATGATCCTGTTGTTCGCCCGGGATGAAGGGGCCGGCGAAAAGCGTCGATCTCGGCAGGCATTCCAACTATAATAGCTCGCCTTGATTCTCTGGACGGAAGGTTGGAAGGTGAAAGGGTGTTGTGTGGGGTAGGCGCGCAGGACTGATATGAACAGAACAATTCTCGTGGTAATCGCTGGGTTGTTGTTTGTGGTCGATATACGGGCCGCTGACTGGGCTATGTATCGGGCAGACTCCGCACGCAGCGGCTACACGCCGGGGCAAGTGCCCGAAGGGCTTATGCTACAGTGGACCCACGAATCGCCGCACGCGCCGACATCGGCGTGGCCCACGCGCAACCGTCAGCAGTTCGATCGTGCCTATCAGCCGGTGATCGCCGGGGGTGTGCTCTACTATGGCAGTTCGGCCGACTGTAAGGTGTACGCGTTGGATGCCATCACAGGGCAGGCTCGTTGGACATTCTTCACCGAGAGTCCCGTGCGGTTCGCGCCCGTTGTCTGGCACGAGCGGTTGTTCGTGGCCAGCGACGATGGCCACCTGTACTGCCTGGCCGCGGCCGACGGTCAACTGCTTTGGAAGTTGCGCGGTGGGCCGAAACCCGACATGCTCTTGGGTAACGACCGGATGATCTCCCGCTGGCCGGCGCGCGGGGGGCCGGTCGTGGTTGGCGACGTGCTCTACTTCGGTGCCGGCATCTGGCCGACGGAAGGGATCTTCATCTATGCGATCGATCCGGCCAGCGGCAAGGTGCTCTGGTGCAACGACTCGTCCGGAGGGATCGAGATGGATCAACCTCATCCCACCGCCCGAGCCAAGAGCGGTATCTCCGCCCAGGGGTATTTGGCTGCCTGTGGCGACGCGCTGTTGGTTCCGACCGGTCGAGCCGTGCCGGCGGTATTAGATCGAGTGGGCGGCAAGCTTCTCTATTTTCAGCTCCAGCAAAACACGCAGGTGGGCGGATCGGACGTCGTGGCCGTTGACGACCATTTCTTCAACGGGGGTGAGATGTTCGCCGTCAGCAGCGGTGTCCGACAGAACCGCGTCGGCGTTCAGATCGCCGCACATCCCGATTTTGTGATTTCCTCCCGGGAGAACAAGATTCTCGCCTTCGACCGGCGAAGGCTGCTGGTTGACAAAGAGGTGACCGACCGCAAGGGTGACAAGCGGATTGTCAGGACTCTTGCCCCACCAGTGTGGAGTATTGATCTTCCGCCCGGCGCCTTGGCGCCAGCTACCACGTACAAAGGAGCCGAGCCACCGAGCGGGAAGCTCATGGGGTCAACAGCTTGGAGCCGGCCACTGTTGTCCGATGCGGCCAGCGTTCTGATCGTGGCGGGCGATCATATCGTTGTTGCCGGGCGGAGCAAGGTATTGCTCCTCGACGTGCACTCTCGCAAAACAGCGTGGGAGGCTGAGGTGGACGGCGCCGTTTACGGTTTGGCGGTGGCCGACGGCCGGCTGTATGCGAGTACTGATCGAGGGAAGATCTTCTGTTTTGGGAGTGGGACCGGCAGGCCAAAAGTCCAGGCAGTCAAAGGTACACAGCCGCACGTGGCTGAGAATGCTATTTACGCAACGGCGGCGGAAGAGATTATCCAGGGAGCGGGTGTTACCGAGGGATATTGCCTCGACTTGGCCTGCGGAGACGGCCTGCTGGCGCTCGAATTGGCCCGTCGTACGAAACTGCAAATCTATTGCGTTGAGAAGGATCCGGAGAAGGTCAAAGCCGCCCGGCGGTTATTCGACGCGGCAGGACTTTATGGTGTGCGAGTGACGGTCCACCAAGCCGATCCCACGAAGGTACCGTATCCGAACTACTTTGCCGACCTGGTCGTATCCGGCCGGTCGGTCCTCGAAGGGCCGGACGTTGTCCCCATGAAACAAGTGCAGCGTATGCAGTGCCCAGGCCGCGGCATGGCACGCGTTGGCCCCCCGAATGCCATGCAGCAGTCTGCCCGGCGTCCGTTGGACGGTGCCGGCACTTGGACCCATCAGAACGCCGACGCCGCCAACACGCTCTGCTCCGGCGATACCAGGGTTCGTGGACCCTTGAAGATGCTTTGGTTCCGCGACACCGACTTTGTCATGCCCAGCCGCCACAATCGTGGACCAGCGCCACTTGTCAACAAGGGGCTTATGTTTGCCGAGGGGATAGACGCACTTCGAGCCACGAACATCTACAACGGACGAACGGTGTGGGAGCGGCCGCTCGAAGGGATCCTCCTGTCGAACCACAGGGGCGAATCCAGCATCGGGGCGGCTTGGACCGGCAGCAACTTCTGCACCGGCGGGGATCGCGTTTACGTACACACCAGAGACACCTGTCTCTGCCTTGACGTGGAAACCGGGCGGAAGACGGCCCAACTGCGGCCGCCGCTGCTTCCTAACGGCAAACCTGGAAAGTGGGGATATATCGCTTGCCAGGACGGGACGCTGTTCGGCACGCTGGTCGACGAACAATACCTGGTCAAAGGGTGGGCCGACAAGTGGGATACCAGCGATCAGTTCACCGAGTCAGTGCTGTTTTTCGCCATGGATGCCCGCCGCGGGACACTGAAGTGGACCTTCGAACCGAAATGCTCCGTTCGCCACAATGCGATTGCCATCGGTCGCGGCTGCGTGTATCTGATTGACCGTCCCCACGCGTCAGGGGATGAGACCTTCGATCTGGAGGGCGGTCGGAAGGAAGCGAAGCAGCGCGCCGCGGCGAGCGGTAAGAGTGAACGGGAGGAACTGCACCAATTAAGAGAGCATCCCACCGGCCGGTTACTTGCCTTGGACGCGGAAACCGGCAAAATTTTGTGGACAAACGACGATGAGATATTCGGCACGATGTTGGCTTTCAGTACCGAGTACAAGGTGCTCCTGATGAGCTATCAGCCTGTCCATCAGGCGTCACGGCTATCCGAGTGGGGTCATCGGATGGCCGGCATCCGCCCGACGGATGGGAGCCGATTGTGGGATGTCAGGACCGCCTATGAATCCCGGCCGATTCTTAACGGTCGCACGGTCTACGCCCAGTCCGGGGCTTGGGATCTATTGGGCGGCAAACAATTACCATTTACGTTTACGAGATCGTACGGTTGCGGTATTCCGGTCGGCTCGAAGCACCTGTTGGTGTTCCGCTCCGCCACGCTTGGCTACCGTGACCTCACGAGCGTCACTGGCAGCACAGAGAACTACGGCGGGATCCGCCCGGGTTGCTGGATCAACGCCATTCCCGCTGGTGGGCTGGTGCTGATGGCCGATGCGGCCAGTTGGTGCACGTGTAGCTATCTCAACCAGGCAACCTGCGCCCTGCAACCATCGGAGTGAAGGTGGAACGAACGGCGTTTGCGGCCGTGGGACCGCCTGCGCCTGTCAAGTGACGGTCGGACCGGCTCGTGTCGGTCAAACCCTTTGATGACCGCGACCTTCTCGCCGAAGATCTTCACGTGGGTGGCTCCGTCCACCAGCCGGCGTCCTACGGTGCCGCGTGCCTGATAGCCGACCAGGAGAACAAACGTCTCCGGCTTCCAGACGTTTTGTTTCAAATGGTGCAGAATCCGGCCGGCATTGCACATCCCGGAACCCGCCATCACCAGACAGGGCCTGGCACATGGATCGATCGCCTGGGATTGCCTGGCGGTCACGCAGGCGGTGAGCGTTTTCAGATCTTCCCGCAAAGACTTTTCCTGGATGTACTGGCGCATCTCATCGTCAAACAGTTCGCGATGCCGGCTGTAGATCCGGGTCGCCTCGATCGCCATGGGGCTGTCGAGAAAGACCGGGAATGGTTTCACCTGTTTCCTTCGGAACATCACACTCAGCAGGACGACCAGCAGTTGGGCCCGACCCACTGCAAACGTCGGGATCAGGATCGTGCTCCGGGTCGCAGCCGCAATCTTGACGATCTCCATGAACTCCTCGACCGTGCCGCGAAAGGGACGGTCGTCATGGTCGCCGTAGGTAGACTCCAGAAACACCAGATCCGCCGCATGAAAGGGTTCAAACTGACGTAACAGGGGGGCGCTGATGGGCCCCAAGTCGCCGGAGAACACCACCTTCTTCTCCCGGCCCTCTTCCTCGACCATCAACTGGATACTGGCCGAGCCGAGCATGTGCCCGGCCTCCGCAAAGCGGGCCTTCAGACCGGGCGCGATCGGCACCGGCTCCTGGTAAGGTGCGGTTTGGAATGCTCCGAGGATCGCCTCCACATCTTGCGCCGTGTAGAGCGGCTCGAGGGGCGGCTGGCCGGCGCGCTTCCGCTTCTTGTTTTGCCGCTCGGTATCCTGTTCCTGGATCCTGGCGCTGTCGCGCAGAACAAGACCGGTCATTTCGTGGGTGGCCGGCGTGGCGAAGACAGGACCCCGATACCCGACTTTCGCCAATAGCGGCAGACGGCCGGTATGGTCCAGATGGCCGTGGGTGATCATCACCGCATCCAGCTTGGAGGTTGTTCGGACCGGCAGACGATTCTTGGCGTCTGCCCCTTTGCCCCCCTGAAAGCTGCCGCAATCCACCAGGACACGAGCATTTTGAGTTTGAACCATGTAGGCCGAGCCGGTCACTTCCCCTCCGGCAGCGCCAATGGCCGTAATCTTCATAAGACCCTCTCCTTGAACGAGTTGGTGTTTCTGTCCGGGGAAGTCTGCACCGCGGCCGCTATTTTGCCCCCGTCACGGGTCGAAGCCGAGCGCGGAGGGCGGGCGGCTGGCTGCGTACGATCAGATCCACCGCTTCTTCGGGGGAATCCGTGATCCGTCCGAAACCGAGTTCGTTGGCGTTGAACACGCCCTGGTCCATCATGAATCGTCCGAACCGGCGCAGGCCCGCCCAGAACTTCGTCCCCATGAGCACCAGCGGGAACGGACCTGGCTTTCGGCACTGGATGAGGGTGGCGGCTTCAAAAAGCTCGTCGAGCGTCCCCAACCCGCCCGGCATCACGATATAGGCACAGGAGTATTTCACGAGCCTCACTTTCCGGACAAAAAAGTAACGGAATTCAATCTGCTGATCGACATAAGGACTGGCGGATTGCTCCTGCGGCAGAATGATATTCAGCCCGTAGCTGGGGCCGCCGGTTTCATGGGCGCTGCGGTTGGCCGCCTCCATGATCCCAGGGCCGCCTCCGGTCAGCGTCGCAAACCCCTTCCGGGCCAATTCGCGGCCCACCGCGCGGGCGAGTCCGTAGTAGGGATGGTCTTCCTTGAATCGGGCGGAGCCGAACCCCGTGACGGCGGGCCCCAGTTTCGCCAGTCCCTTGAAGCCCCGCACGAACTCGGCATCGATGCGCGCCAGCCGCTGGGTTTCCCCCTCCACCGTGCGGGTCGTCATCAGGAACTCATACTCCTGATTCATCTGCGGGGATTCCGCGGGGGGCAGTTCGTAAGGTGTGAACCCCGCCTTCTTCCAATAAGACTGCCAGCCGTACTCCCATTCGTCCGGCGTGAGCTCAGGAATCTTCCTCGGTCTTCTCGGCTTGGTCAAAGTGGACTTGGCCATAAATGTTTTCCCTCTTCGAGGTTGTCGTGAATCGCAAAGACAGGAGATCAGACTGCAAAGCTTCTCAGAAATCGGGATCTGAGGCCCGCACTTCACTTCGTGACCGCGATGGATTTCCGGAAGAGCGCCAGGCTGTACCCGAAGAACCCCAGACCGATGGCAGCGACCATAAGGAAATGGGGCCAGACGGCGCTAAGACCGCCGCCGCGATAGATGATCACCTGCGAAAAGCTGACGAAATGCCGGGACGGCAGGAAGAAAGTAAGGTACTGCAACCAGCGCGGCTGGCTCTCCACCGGGGTACCCCCGCCCGAAAGGAGTTGCATCACGACGACCACCATAATGATCAACAGCGCGAACTGGGCCATCGACCGCGAAATCGTCCCGAGGAAGATCCCGAGCGCCGTCGTGAAGAACAAGTACAGCACGACGCCGGCGAACCACAGCGGGATCGAGCCGGCGAACGGCACCTCCAGCGCCATCCTCACAATCAGAAAAAGCGAAACGGCCGTGGCGATGAGGATCACCAGGCCATTGGCCCATACCTTCGCCAGGGCGATTTCGAAGGCCGACAGCGGCATCACCAGCAGGTGTTCCAGGGTCCCGTGCTCGCGTTCGCGGATCACCGCGGCGCCGGTCAGAACGACCGTCAGCAGGGTGATTTGGTTGAGGATGGCCACCACGCTGGAAAACCAGGCGGAGATGCCGTTGGGATTGAACCGCCGGCGCACGACCATATTGATCGGCTGAGGCGGGGTCAGATCCGTGCGGGCGAGGAAGCTGGCGATCCGATCGTTGATGATGTTCTTGATGTAGCCCGTGCCGATGCCCGCCTGCTGCATGGCGGTCGCGTCGACGTTCACCTGGAGATCCGGTTGGCGACCCGCGCGCCGGTCGGATTCGAACCGGGGCGGGACCACCACGACGAACATGAACCGACCTCTGTCCATGGTGGCGCCGACTTCCGTGGCCGCGATGATCTCCGGGAACTGGAAATACGGCGGATAGAAAGCATTGATCAGTTCCTTGGACAAGGCCGAACCGTCCTCGTCCACAAAGGCGAGGGAGGCGTTGTTGACCTGCGTCGAAGTCCCGGTCGCCTGGACGTAAATCGCCATGGTGAACGCATAGGCGACGAACAGGACCATCACCAGATCGCTGAGCAGGCTGGTGATCTCCTTCCGCCCGAGCCAGAGAATGTTCAGGAAGGACTTCATCGCTATTTCTCCTGCTTCCTCAGGCCCAGCACACCCACCGCCAACAGAATCGGGATACAACAGGCCAGAAAAACAAGGTCCTGCATCATGAGGCCGGGGGCGAGCCCCTTGGTATACGCGCCCACGCTGGAGTGCATGTAGTAAGAGGTGGGCCAGATCGAGCCGATCACGCGGGCCTGGCCCTGCAGGGTCGAGACCGGCTGCAACAAACCCGAGAACTGGACGGTCGGCAAAATGGTCAGGATGGAGGTGACGAAGACCGCCGCGACCTGGCTGCTGGTGAAGGTCGAGGTCACCAGGCCGATCCCGGTGGTCGTGGCCACGTACAGCAGGGTGCACAACGTCAACAGCAAAAAGCTGCCCTTGATCGGGACGCCGAAGACGACCAGCGCCATGGCCACCAGAATGAAAAAGTTGTGAGATTTTAGTCTCATGAGGCAGATTGTGACTTTACGCAAGCCAGAAAATGTGGAAATGGTAAACTGGGCTATTGCGCTCGCCTTCAGAGCCGTGTATGTTCCGCGTAATGAATGCCAAGACCGCGGAACCATTGGAGATTCACGGAATCCGGTTAGGGCCGGAGCTGACCGAAGAACAAGCCAAAGCCATTTT
>CAYHAJ010000282.1:0-20884 GCA_964354535.1 uncultured Pirellulales bacterium | reverse complement strand
TCTCGTTACGGTCGCCGACATGGTTCTTGCCGAACTGTCCCGTGGCATAGCCGAGGTTCTTCATGATCCCGCCGATAGAGGGATCGAGCTGGCTCATGCCCATTGGCGCGCCTGGGAAGCCGACCTTGGAGAGGCCGGTGCGAATGATGTGCTGACCGGTCAGAAATGCCGAGCGGCCCGCCGTGCAGGACTGCTCGCCATAATATTGCAGGAACCGAAGCCCTTCCTTCCCGATGCGGTCGATGTTGGGCGTCTCGTAGCCCCGGGCCCCGAAGGGGCCGATATCGGCGTAGCCCATATCGTCGATGAAGATAACGACGAAATTCGGCGGCCGCCTCTTGCTCTCAGTGACGGAAGCACTCACGGTGCTCCGATACGCAGGAATAGCCATCCCGGCGGCGGTCAACCCCACTGCCTTGAGGAACGCACGTCGATTCAGTTTCACGTCCATTTGGGCCTCACTCAGCTTACTTTCTCGAAGAGTCAGTCTGCTTCTCTTGGCGAGCGACAGCATGTTCGTAGTGACGCCGTAAGGCGTTCTCTTGGATATGCCCTTACGGGCACACTACAAACCAAGGCCTGCGGCCTTGAGGCTGCAACCCGATCAGTTCTTCTGCTTCTTCTTTTGCCTTTTCTTCTGCGGCTCCGGCTGGCCGGGTTTCTGCAGGGGCCAGGGCTGGACGCCACAACGTTGGGCCCAACTCTCGTAGAGTGATTTCAGTTCCTGCACTTTGGCAGGATTCTGGGCGGCCAAGTCGTGCATCTCTGTGCGGTCGGCATCGATGTCGTAGAGTTCCCAGCCGCCGGGATGCTTCGAGACGATCTTCCATTTGCCCTGGCGGACAGCCCGGTTGCCCTCATGCTCCCAGAAGATCGCCCGCGTGCCGAACGACTTGCTCTGGAAGGCCGGCGCGAGGCTGACACCTTCCTTCGGCTGGATGTCATTGCCCTGGTACTGCGTCGGATACTTCGCCCCGGCGACGTCCACGCAGGTCGCCATGATGTCGATCAGATGGCCGGGTTCGTGGAAGAGCGAGCCGCGGGCCTTGCTGCCGGCGGGCCAGTGACAGATCAGCGGCGTCGAGATGCCGCCCTCGTGAACCCAGTGCTTGTACTCGCGGAACGGCGTGTTGGAGACATTCGCCCAGTTGCGACCGTAGGCGATATAGGTGTCCGCCGGGCCCGGCATGACGGAGGGCCCCCCGCGCACCGGCCGGCCGTCGCGCGTCTGCATGGGCGGCGAGGTCTTCGGCTGCAGCTCGTCCGGGGCCATCGGATGGAGGTCTTTCTGGGCATCGACCCATTTCTCGTTGACGTTCGCGTTGCGGCCCATTTCCTCCGCGCAGCCGCCGTTGTCCTGGAGGAAGAAGATCAGCGTGTTGTCGAACGCCCCCTGCCTCTTCAATTCCGCCACGACCCGCCCGATGCCCTGATCCATCGTGTCAATCATGGCGGCGTAGACCTCCATGCAGCGAGCCTCCCATGCCTTGTGCTCCACCTTCTCCCAGTCCCCCGCCTGCGGGCTCAGGTCCCAGTCTTTTCGGATCAGGCCCAACTGCCTCAAGCGCTCGAAATGCTGCTGCCGGTAGTAGGTGTAGCCCTTGTCGTATCTGCCCTTGTACTTGGCGATGGCCTTTTCCGGAGCATTCATGGGCCAGTGGGCCGCCGTGAAGGGCATGTAGAGAAAGAACGGCTTGTCCGGCGTATTCCCGTGGTGCCCCCGGAGGAATTTGACGGCATTGTCGGCGAGCGCATCGGTGTAGTAGTACGACTCGGGCTTATACTCCGGGTCGTTCAGGGGTGTGATATACGTGTTGTCCCGGCAGAGCGTCCCGGGATCGAAGTAGTTGGCGGCGCCCTGGATCGTGCCGTAGTACCGGTCGAAGCCGCGTTGCAGCGGCCAGTTGTGCTTGGGGCCGTCCTTGTCCGAGAATCGCGTCACATGCCATTTGCCGGTCATGTAAGTACCGTAGCCCGCCGACCGGAGCACCTCGGCAATGGTGACGCAGTTGCGGCTCAGGTCGCCCCGGTAGGACGGGAAGCCCGAATCGCCGACCATGTGCCCCACGCTCGCCTGGTGCGGATACAAGCCGCTCATGAGCGAGGCCCGCGTCGGGCAGCAGCGGGCGGTGTTGTAGAACTGGCTGAACCGCAGGCCGTTCGCCGCCAGGGCGTTCAGGCTGGGCGTTTCGATATCTCCGCCATAGCAGCCGAGGTCGGAGAAGCCCATGTCGTCCGACATGATCAGAATAATATTCGGCGGCTTGGGACTCGCCGCCAGGACACTTGACCCAGGCATGGTCAATGTCGCGGCACCAAGACCCAACATCTTCAGAAAATCCCGACGCGTCCAGTTCAATTCGGCCATATCGGCCCATCTCCTTTCATCATCACCGTAGGGGCAACCCCCTGTGGTTGCCCCCTGTAACCGCACCAGGGCAGGCACGGGGGCCTGCCCCTACGAAATGAATACATAGGCTCACATAGGCCGGCTATAGCCTTGTTGCTTGTAACGTTCGAGCAAAACGGTGAGACGTTCCACGATTTCGGGCCTTTCCAGCCAGAGGTTCTTCTGCTCACCCGGATCGTCCTGAAGGTCGTAGAGCTGGCCCTGCGGCCCACCGGGCTTGGGCTTGACCTGGGCCGGGGCGGTGAAGCCGCCGGAGCCGAGACCTTGAATCAACTTCCACGGGCCCTGGCGGATCGCGAACACGCCGTTGCCCGAATGGTGCACGGTGGCCTCGCGAATCGGCTTCTCCAAGTCCGGATTCAGCAGGGCCGGCAGGAGATTGTAGCTGTCCTGGCCTGCGTTCGCGGGCAGTGAGCCCCCAACAACAGCGGCGAACGTGGCCAGCATGTCGGTCAGACAGATCGTCTGGCGACTCTGGGTGCCGGGCTTGATCCGGCCGGGCCAGCGGCAAATGAACGGAACGCGATGGCCTGCCTCATGGATGTCGGACTTCTGCCCGCGCCAGGGACCATTGGCCCGGTGATTGAACTGGTTGATCTGGGCGACCGGCCAGTGCGAGCCATTGTCCGAAGTGAAGATCACCAGCGTATTGTCCTTGAACCCGGCGTCCTCCACTGCCTTGATGATTCGTCCCATGGACCAGTCCACCTGGGTCACGAAATCGCCGTACCAGTCCACCTGGGTTTTGCCCCGAAACTCGCTCGTCGGCATCCAGGGCGTGTGCGGCGCGGTGAGCGGCACATAGAGGAAGAAGGGCCGGTCCGCCGTCTGGCGTTTGATGAAGTCCACCGACTTGGTTGTGATGGTGGGCAGGACCCCATAGAAATCGAACGACGGCGCCATCGGCCCCGCGCGCCAGAAGCCCCCGCCGCCGTCCCAACGCCGCTTGCTGCCGGGGGTGTGCGAGGTCGCGGCCTCCACCGTGCGGCCGTTCTCCAGCCAGCAATACGGGTCCATGTCCAGCGACGCCGGGATGATGTAGCTGTAGTCGTATCCCAAGGACTGCGGCCCATACGTCACCGGCTTGACCCAATCGACGTTGCCTTCCTTGGGCTTGTCGGCGGAATCCTTGGGGACCCAACCCAAGCCCAGGTGCCATTTGCCGACACAACCCGTATTGTAGCCATGTCTCTTGAGCAGCGAGGCAAGGGTCAGGCGGTCCGTCTCAATCAGCGGCTCGCTGTACCCGTTGAGTACGCCCCTGGTTAGAGACGACCGCCAGCAGTACCGGCCCGTCTGGAGGCCATACCGCGTCGGCGTGCAGACGGCCGACCCCGTGTGGGCATCCGTGAAGCGAATCCCCTCCTGGGCGAAGCGGTCCATCTGGGGCGTCGGGATCTTCGACTGCTCGTTGTAGCAGGTGGGATCGCCATACCCGAGATCGTCCGCGAGGATGAAAACGATATTTGGCCGGCCCCGCTTGCGCTCGGCCGCTTGCAGCAGGCCCTTCCCGTCGGCCAGGGCAAACGCGGCGGCGCTGCAACCGAGGGTCTTGAGGAAACCACGACGTGTGTACGTGTGAGCGGTCATGTGGCAACTCCAACTGGTGTCCATGTCACGTCACCATTATGAAGGCCCCCTCGCCAACAATCAAGGACACTGTTTGGAGTTCCGCGTTTACGCGGTCTGAGCCGCCGAAACGCGAGACTCCGAACGGCGTCTTCCAACGCTACCTGCCGCGCCTGGGAAGCGGCAGTAGCACCTATGCCCTGCGGAGAAGCCCCTGATGGACAAAGGCCCCTGCCAGCCAGACTGCAAAGCTGGCACTGAGCACGACCCACAGTGGCAGATGCCGGCGAAAGCACAACAGGGCGGTGACGAAAAAGAGGATCGTCGGCACGATGCCGAGCAGTACGCCCTCACAGTAGCCCGCCATAAGCGAGACATCGCCTGGATGATCCGAATAGAGCCAGAGCAGCGCAACCAGGCTCGTCAAAGGCATGACCGCGATCAGGCCCGCCAAGGTCGGCACTTTGCGGCCGATCTGCGTGGCCAGCAGGATCACCAGCAGGCTCAGCAGCAGCTTGATCGCGAAGCGCAACATCTACTTGACGAAGCGGATGATCAGCGGATAGGGATAGCGATAGTGATCGCCGTCGTTGGCCCTGATGGCGGCAATAATGGTAAAGACTACGTCCACAATGGCTACCGCCAGTAGCAGGAGGAACCCGACACAGAGGAGCATCAACAGGGCCGATACGGCACCGTAGATGAGCATTGTGATCTGAAAGTTCAGGGCCTCCTTGCCCTGCTCATCGACAAAGGGGTGATCGTTCTTCTTGATCAACCAGACGATGAGCGGGCCCAACACGCTGCCGAAGGCGGGGGTGATGGGCAGAATCCAGGCAAAACCCGCCAGATGACAGAGCATGGCCCACAGGCGGGCTTTCGGGTCGGCCTCCCGGCCCAGGGGGCCAAACCGGTCAACGAGGGGCGGCATCTCCGTCGGGCCTTGTGGCCGGCCGGCATCAGGTTGAGGGTTCTCTGGCGTCTCGGGGGTTCCATGTGCATTTGTCATGCTTCGACTCCCTTCATCAGGACAACGAATTCCGCTACTTCCGTGTGCCCACGCCTGCCGTGGCCGGAGCATAGGTTCCACTGATCCCGCCGGCCGGTATTCTTTTCTAACGGAGAACGGGCCGCCGGTCAAGGCAATCCTTGACGGGTTCACGCCCGGACGCGACAATGCCGGGCCTGTGTAGGAGATTCCTTCATGCCGGATGCTCGGGCTCTTGGACAGACAGGTGCATCATCGCTCGGCTGGTCCCGCTGGGGCGTCTGCGCCCTGCTGTTCTTTGCCACGACCCTCAACTACATCGACCGCCAGATCATCGGCATCCTCAAACCGGAACTCTCCCGGCAACTCGGCTGGAACGAGATCGACTACAGCAATGTGGTCTTTGCCTTTCAGGTCGCCTATGCGATTGGCTATGCCGGGGCCGGACGCCTCATCGACCGCTTGGGCGTGCGACTGGGATATGCCCTGGCCGTGTTGTTCTGGAGTCTGGCGGCCATGGCCCATGCCCTAGTTCGATTCGTCCCTCCCGAGGCTCGATTGGGCGACTGGGCGGCGCCTGCGGCAAACGTCGTCGGGAACTGGCTTCTGGTGATTCCCATGACGGTACTCGGTTTCAGCGCCGCCCGCTTCGCGTTAGGCTTGGCCGAAGGCGGCAACTTCCCGGCGGCGGTCAAGACTGTCAGCATCTGGTTTCCTAGAAAGGAACGGGCACTGGCCACGGGGATTTTCAACGCGGGTAGCAATGTCGGGGCGCTGGTCGCGCCCTTGCTGGTCCCGTGGTTGACGCTGCGCTTCGGCTGGGCCACGGCATTCCTCGTCACAGGGGCACTGGGCTTCCTATGGCTGGCGGTCTGGTGGCCGTCTTACCAAAGCCCGGAAAAGTACCCGCGCCTGTCTCCGGCGGAGTTGGCCCATATCCGGAGCGATCCGCCCGATCCCGTGGTCAAAATTCCCTGGCTGTCGCTGCTGCGGTATCGCCAGACGTGGGCTTTTGTGGCGGCAATGTTCCTGATCGCGCCCATCTGGTGGTTCTACTTATTCTGGATTCCGGATTTCCTGAACAAGCGGCACGGGCTGGACCTGCTGCACCTGGGCCCACCCTTAGTGGTCATCTATCTGATGACGGATGTCGGCAGTATCGGCGGCGGCTGGCTCTCCTCCGCGCTCCTGAAACGCGGCTGGACTGTCAACGCCGCACGCAAGACGGCCATGCTGGTGTGCGCGCTGTGTGTCGTGCCGGTGTTCGCGGCCTCGAGTGTCTCGAATCTCTGGGTGGCCACGGTCCTGGTCGGCCTGGCGGCTTCCGCGCACCAGGGCTTCGCCGCCAATCTCTACACGCTCGTCTCCGACACCGCCCCGCGCCAGGTGGTCAGCTCCATTGTGGGGATCGGGGGCATGGCCGGCGCCATCGGCGGCATGTTCGTCGCCAAACTCGCCGGCTATCTTCTGGAGTGGACGGGCGAGTACCGGGTCCTGTTTGCCCTCGCCGCCGGCGTGTACCTGGTGAGTCTGCTGATCATCCACGTGCTGCTACCGCACCTGGAACCGATGGAGTTCGACGCGCGGTGATTTACTATGTACGATTGACGACTTACAATGTGACGATGCATCCGGCACAATGTGTTCTAATGAGTTTTGACGGACAGCTTCGGTAATGTCCGGGTGCCACGGCCGAACTTGATCGTATAGAGATTTGTTTCTGGGGATAACTCCGGTGCGAGCAGCCGCCCGGGAACCCCAGCCCGAAGGGCGAAAGAGAATAGCCCAGCGATTCATCGCTGGGTAACAGGGGCGCAGCAACAGCGTGAGTCCCGGCAGGGACGACAGAATACCCGCCACCGGAGATCGGCTTTCTTTCGCCCCTCCGGGGCTTGGTTTCGTTCGGACTCGGGCACCCACCGTTGAAACGGTGGGCTATTCTCGGTCGTCCCTACGGGACTCTCTTGAGTCCCCGGCGCAGCCGGGATAAGTTCTCTGACCGTGCTCTCCCGCTCCCTGAGAGCACGCTCGAACATCGCTTGGGCGTGACAGCCGGCGATATCTGGACCAGGATTACCGATCCTGCTCGTCAAAACTCATTAGGGGCACCAACAGTAAATCGTAAACGGCAGAATTCATGGATGCACCAGGAAATGTGGCGGTTGCTTTGGGGTTGACGCTGCTGGCGGGATTGTCCACCGGCATCGGCAGCGCCATTGCCTATTTCATCCGACGCCCCAAGATCGTCTATTTGTCGTTCGCGCTGGGGGTGTCGGGCGGCGTGATGATCTACGTGTCCTTCATGGAGCTGCTGCCCACGGCCTTCGAAAGCGTGGGCGAGCCGCTGAGCCTCCTGTTCTTCTTTGCCGGCATCGCCTTCATCGGAATCGTCGACCTGCTGGTCCCAGAGAAGGAGAACCCGCACAATCTGGAGGGCTTGGATCAACCGAAGCACCCGGACCAGACGCACGCTCTGATGCGGACGAGCATGATGACGGCACTGGCGATTGGGATTCACAACTTCCCGGAGGGAATGGCCACATTCGCCTCCGCGCTGAGCGATGTGCGGCTGGGCCTGTTCATCGCCATTGCCCTCGCCCTTCACAATATCCCCGAGGGAATCGCGGTCTCCATGCCGATTCTTTACGCCACGTCGAACAAGAATAAGGCCTTCGTGTACTCCTTTCTTTCCGGCATCTCGGAACCTGTTGGCGCCCTGGTCGGATACCTGCTACTGATGCCGTTCCTGACGCCCGTGGTGCTGGCGGGGACCCTGGCCTTTGTGGCCGGCGTCATGATCTACATCTCGCTCGACGAGCTGCTGCCCATGGCGCACAGCTACGGCCACGGCCACCTGGTCATCAGCGGCATCGTCCTCGGCATGTTGCTGATGGCGGTCAGTCTCCTGATGCTGTGAGTTTGTGATTCATGATTGATGATTTGGGGCCTTCGCCCGGTAGGGTGCGTACCACGCACCACCTCTGGGCGGGGGGAATTCACAGGGGATACGCACGGAGGTCCTCTACCCCAACGCACGACCGCAGTTGTCGCAGAATTTGGCGTCGGGGTCGTTCCCTTCGTGGCACGCAGGGCAAGGCTTGGTCTTTCCCAGAGACTGGCCGCATTGGCCGCAGAACCTGGCGTCGGCCGGGGCCAGGGCGTTGCACTTGTGACAGCGCACCATCGTCTGCGATCCGCCGCCGAAACCGCCCTCACGCAAACCCTGTCCGAGAGCACTGGCGACGGTTCTGACCCCGTCCTTTGTCCCTTCGGCCAGGAAGTTGAAGGTGTCCTGGACGGGCGGGGCGGCTTCCTGGCCCATATAGCGCATGATTCTGCCCAGGTAGGCAAACTTCGTTAGAGTCACGCCCAGACCCAGAAGGGGCAATCCTACAAAAGCGCACCAGAAGAGGTGCGGCGCTCGCGATCCTCCGAAAGCCGAGAAGAAGTCCACAAATCCCACGACCGCGAAACCTGCGCCGATCAAAGCCACGAGCGGCCCGACGACTCGCAACGTGTTTCGGGCCGCCTTATGTCCCGGGTCAATCTGTTTCTCAGGCATCGTTCATCCCTCGTCACTTCTGTTTGGTCCGAGCTTCGATCCAGGTGGCGATGGTTTCCAAAGCCAGCGGTGCGACCGTTTCTTCGATCCGGGCGTATTCGTCGATGTTGCCGGTCTGAGCCGTCTGGAAAAGGTGATTCAGCCCCGCCAGTTCCTTGATGGTGAAGTCGGGATTACCTCCCTCGCGCAGAGCCTGCTCGATGGCCGGCAGGTTGTCCTTGGGCAGGACCTGCTTGTCAAGCTCTCCGTTGATTGCCAGGACCGGGCACTTGACCTGGCGCAAGACCGTCTTCGGGTCGTGCGTAATGAAGAAGCGGAACCACTTGGAGGCCGCCCCCCGGGCCTGGGCGTCCACAGCGGCGTCCGACCCTTGCAGGGCCTGCTTCTGCGACTCGCTGAGCGCCGCGATGGACTCCTTGATGATCGTGCGGATCTTGTCCTTGGCGGAGTTCGGGTCCGTCTCGGCCTTGATGACCTCATAGACACGTCTCTGGTTTTGGAGCGCCGCGTCGATGGCGGTCTGGTCCGTGCCGGCTGCCTTGAGCAGGCCAGCGATTTGCTTCTCGACGATCACATCGCCCGGCACGCCCGTCCCGGCCATCAGAACGATGAATGCCACGTCGCTCGACCGGGTCGCCACGAGGGGAGCAATGATGCCGCCTTCGCTGTGACCGAGCAGGCCGATCCGCTTGGGGTCGATCTCCTTGCGGGTCTTGAGATACTCGATCCCCGCGAGAACGTCCTGTGCAAAGTCCTCACTGGTAGCGTGGGAGGCGTCTCCCTTGGAGCCGCCCACGCCGCGATCGTCGACGCGCAGCACGGCGAGGCCCCGGCGCGTCAGGTAATCCGCCAGGACCAGGAACGGACGATGCCCAAAAACGCTCTCATCCCGATCCTGCTGGCCGGACCCGGTAATCAGGATGACCGCCGGGAAGGGTTGCCCGGTCCGCGGCATCGTCAGTGTTCCGGCCAACACAAAGCCGCCCTTGGCGTTCTGGTAGGTCACTTCTTCGTCAAGATAGGGATACGGCTTCTTGGGTTCCTGCGGCCGCACGGCTTTCGGGACCTCTTTCACGCGCTTCATCACCAGATCCAGGGACGCGCCGCCTTGCGTCCACTTCCCGCTCATCTCGGAGCGGTCCGCGTTCAGCGTTCCTTCGTAGCGGCCGCCGATGGTCTTTACTTCGACGGTGACCCGCTCGTTGTCGACGCCGATCCGGCTGATCGGAATGCCGGTGGAGCCCTGATCGGGACTGTCGAGTGTCCCGGCCCACGAGCCGTCCGGCTGGACGCTGAAGTTGAAGACCACCCGCAGCTCCATGGCCGACACTTTCAGCGTACCCAGCCATGTGCCGTCGAGAGACGGACTCGGGGCGCCACCCGATCCGACAGCCGCCGAAAACGCCAACAAAACGGGGCAAAGTACGGCCACCACAAAGACGCTCGTCCGCACGGTCTTCATCGGTGTTCCTCCATAAAAGGTCGGGTGATTCCGCGCGCACCCCGCTTCTTGACGTATGCTATCGCCAGATAGCTCTACCGGTCATGTACCCATATATCTATAGTTGCTGATGCAAATCGTAAGAAAGATGTATAGAAGAAAGACATAAGCTCCTAATGCCATCCATTTCCAGACCTGTGGATGGTTGAATGGCCCCAGGCGTGATGCCTGTTCGTTCATGGTTCGGCAGAGCTTGCGAATGATTCTCGGAGAAGGAATGCGTTCGTAGAACTGAATCAGGAAGACAGGAAGCAGGAACGGGGTATACAGTGCCATAAAGAAGCCTTTTTCCATGTAGAGCGTGGGTTTGCCTTGGTGGTCGACTTGGGTAAATATCATGCTGGGGAGTATGGCCGCAAAGTAGACAAGGGAAACCACATAAGTCACAGAACACAACAGAAACAGACCCGCCTGAATCCGTGACAAGATGGTGCGACCGTCCACAGAATACCTCCTGGGGCCTATCGTCACTTCGGTTTCGTCCGGGCTTCGATCCACGCGGCCATGATCTCCAGGGCCACGGGCGACAGGGTCTCGTCGATCCTGGCGTACTCGTCGATTCTGCCCGTTTGGGCCGTCTGGAAGAGGTGATTCAAGCCCGGCAGTTCTTTGACGGTAAAGTCGGGATTGCCCCCCTCGCGCAGGGCCTGCTCGATGGCCGGCAGGTTCACCTGGGCCACGACCTGGAGGTCCAGCGTGCCGTTGAGCGCCAGAACCGGGCATCTAACCTGATGCAGCGTCTCCTGCGGATCGTGGGTGATGAAGAAGTAGAACCACTTGGAGGTCCACGACTGAACCTGAGCCTCCGGATAACCAAGAGCGCGGAGTCTGTCGCGGGCCCGATTGGGATCCGTCTCGCTCTTCACGAGGCCCATGATGCGTCTCTGCTCCTGGAGCGCAGCATCGATCGCGGCCTGGTCTGCGCCGTCGGCTTTCATCAGAGCCGCAAGCTGCCCTTCGAGGAGCAGATCGCCGGCCACGCCAGGAGCGGCCATCAGAACGATGAAGGCCACGTCGTTCGAATCGATCGCGGCCAGGGGAGCGATAGCCCCTCCGTCACTGTGGCCGATCAGGCCAATCCATTTGGGATCGATCTCGCGGCGGGTTTTGAGGTACTCGGCCCCAGCCAGAACATCCCGCGCGAAGTCCTCGCTGGTAGCCTGGGAGGTGTCCCCTTGGGAGCCGCCCACGCCCCGGTCGTCGACGCGCAACACGACGATGCCACGCCGGGTCAGGTAATCCGCCAGAACAAGGAACGGGCGATGCCCAAAGAGACTCTCATCGCGGTCCTCCGGGCCCGAGCCGGTGATCAGGATGACGGCGGGGAAAGGTCCCCCGGCGGGCGGCAGGGTCAACGTCCCGGCCAGGGTCACGCCGTCCTTGACGTTCGAATAGGTCACCTCCTCGTCCAGGTACGGGTAGGGTCTTTTGGGCTCCTGGGGCCGCCGCCGCAACGGCAGGTCCCAGACTCCCCCCCTCTGCGTCCACTTGCCGCCGATCGTGGAGCCTTCCGCGTTCAAGATCCCTTCATAACGGCCCCCAATGGCGTTCACATCGATCATGACCCGCCCATTTTGCAGGCCGATCCGGTCCAGGGTCCTGGGGGTAAGGCTCTGGTCCAAACTGACGAACGTACCGGAGAAGGAGCCGTCCGGCTTGGCCCGGATGTAAAACACGACCCGCAGAGAGATTGTGGACGACACTTTCAGCGTGCCCAGCCACGAGCCCTCGAGGGAAGGACCTTGCTCACCGCCCGATCCAGCCCTTGCCGGCAGCGCCAGCAGGAGAGGACCGAGCACGGCGGCGACCCAAACGCTGATTCGCGCGGTCTTCACAAGCGTCCCTCCCGAAAAAAGAATTAGCGCTTCTACTCGACCACGACCGCCGTGCCGTAGGCAAGGATCTCGGCGGCGTGCGTCGCTACCTCTGACGTCGAGAACCGTACCCCGACTATTGCATTGGCCCCCAGTTTTTTTGCCTCCTCGACCATCCGATCGATCGCCTGTTCCCGCGATTCCCCCAGCAGCTTCGTATATTCGGCGATCTCGCCGCCGACGAGGTTCCGCAGCGCCGCCAAGAGGTCTTTGCCCACGTGCCGGCCGCGGATCGTGTTGCCGCGCACCAAGCCAAGGCACTTCGTGATCGTCTTTCCGGGTATCGTATCTGTCGTTGCCAGCAGCATGGTTTATCTCCTGACGTCTTTGTATCGGTCCCTGCTCCAGAAGTATACCCTCTCTCGCGCCACGGAGACAAACAGTATTGCCAGGCCGCCGAGCAGCGTCAGCAGGCCGGCTTTCGCCAGCACCCCCACAGTCCGATTCTCAATGATCCCCTCGATCAGTTCAAAACCCCCATAGATGAGAAGCGTAATCGCGGCCAACGAGAACAGGATCCACCCGGTGCCCCGCTCGATCCGGTTGTACACACCGCTCCAGTACTCGTTCCACACCCGGTCCTCCGGCTCGACGAAGGCCACACTATCCGTAATCTCTTTGAGCTTCTTGAACTGGGCCAAGTCTCGCGTACAGTCCGAACAGGACACCAGGTGCTCCTCGAAGGCGCGCCGTTGCCCCTCGTTCAACTCATTATCCAAATAGGCCATCATGAGGTCTTTATGGTCCTGGCAGGTCATAGCATCTGACCTCCTTTCCGCGGCTCCTCAGCGCCGGATTCCAGGTCTGAGGCGCCACTTTCTTGTTGGGTCCCCCCACCCGATCCATCGGCTTTGGGAGCCCCTTCCAGAATTTCTTTGAGTCGTTGACGGGCGTAAAACAGCCGGCTGGTAACCGTCCCCCGATTGCAGAACAACAGCTTGGCCATCTCGTCGTAGGACAGGTTCTGGAAGTGACGCAGAATGATCACCTCCCGATGCTTCTCGTCGAGTTGGCCGATCGCCCGCCAGATGCGATCCTTGGATTCGTTCCTCTCCGCGATCATCTCCGGATCGAAATGGTCGCCGCGGTCGGCCGGATGACCGCCGTCATCTCCGTCGTCCGTCCTCGGTCGTCCGTCCTCCGCACAAGGCGCTTCGTGGGCCTTGCGGACCCGCCGCTTGCGCAGGTGGCTGAAGCACAGATTCCGCAGGATCTGGTAGAACCACGGGAAGAACTTGCCCTTGGCGCTAAGCTGGTCATAATGCTGGTAGGCCCGAAAAAATGCCTCCTGCGACAACTCCAGAGCATCTTCGCGGTTGCCGACCAGACCCAGAGCGGTCAGATAGGCACCCTTCATATGCTGTTTGACGAACGCCTCGAAATCATCCTTCGAGCGGATGTCGGGGCCGCACAGCGGTACGGACTGTCCGCAAACACTTTCCAATGGCCGGCTCCACGAAAGCCTCCACCTTACCCGGAGGCCCTTGCTGTATCAATAGACTACCGACAGTGGCGGTTTCTTCAAAGAGAACGCGATTTTTTTGGCGCGGGACCGGCAGGAAAGCCGATAGGCGGGAGTGTACCGTATCGTGAGAATTGTCGGTCGGTTGCGCGACTCGTTTCGTCTCACGGTTGCGTCGGGCGGTGTCAGCGACGTTTCACCCTCTCCGCAACCGTAACGGGCCTCGCGACCGTCACCGTTTGACGATCCTGGAGGCAAGCGCAACCGCTTGACGACCATCATTATGGCCCCACGCATGACCCATTTGCAGCAGCCCGTGACGGCCATCGCCCGGCGGGACTTCGTCGTGCTACGACAGGACCTGATCGTCCAGCAAGCTCTCAATATCATCCGCCGCAGCGACCTCGGCGAGACAATCGTCTATTTTTACCTGATTGATGACCAGGAGCGTCTGGTGGGCGTGGTCCCCACGCGCCGGTTGCTCACCGCCGGGCTGGAACAGACGCTTTCAGACATCATGGTGTCCCAGGTCGTCACGATCCCGCACACGGCCAGCGTTCTCGAGGCCTGCGAGCTCTTCGTCCGCCACCGCTTCCTCGCCGTCCCGGTCGTGGACGAGAAGCAGCATGTCGAGGGCATCGTTGACGTCAGCATGCTGACGGGCGAGGTCTTCGATATCGCCGAACGGCAGAAGGCGGACGAAGTCTTCGCGACCCTCGGGTTTCGCCTGTCCCAGGTCCGCGATGCCTCCCCGGCGAAGGTCTTTCGCTACCGCTTTCCCTGGCTCCTCGCCACGATCAGCAGCGGCCTGTGCTGTGCCCTGCTGGCCAGCGTCTTCGAGACGACCCTTGCCCAGAGCATCGTACTGGCATTCTTCCTGACTCTGATCCTCGGGCTGGGCGAAAGCGTGAGCAGTCAGTCGATGACGGTGACGATCCAAGCCCTGCGCGCGACCCGGCCGAAACTGGATTGGTATCTCAAGACGCTGCGCCGGGAGCTGAGCACGGCTTTTCTGCTCGGCCTCGCCTGCGGCGCTGTCGTGGCCCTCATCACCCTGTTATGGCGTCGGGAATCGGTCCCGGCGCTGGTCATCGGCACGAGCATCCTGCTGTCGCTCTGCTCCGCGTGCCTGATGGGGTTGAGCGTACCGACGCTGTTGCACGCCTTGCGGCTGGATCCCAAAATTGCCGCCGGCCCCGTCACCCTCGCCTTGACCGACATCTTCACGCTGCTATTCTACTTCGGCCTCGCCTCTATCTGGCTATGATTCATAGACCCCGGTCCCTCGGGCCGCAGACGGTAGGGTGGGGCTTGCCCCACCAATTCCCGCGGAAGCTGCAGGATGGGCTTTAGCCCATGCTGCTCTCGTCCCGTGAAGCCTAAATGATCCGCATGGGCTGAAGCCCATCCTACTGAGAATCAGCCGAACCATAGTAAGAGCAATAGGTCCGATCGGACTCCCAGACGGTCACACAGTGCAATTGGGCGAGGCCGAACTTGTCGGCCAGATGCTCCCAGGCAAACACCGCGATATTCTCGACCGTCGGCACTTTCTCCTGGAAGGCGGCAACGTCGAGATTGAGGTTCTTGTGGTCCACCAACTGCATTAACTGGGAGTCCACGATGCGCTCGAACTCGCCGACCTCCAAGTCAGGTCCGTCGACACTCGTCGCGACCGTGACCTCCACAAGGTAGTTGTGTCCGTGGCCGGTTGGGTTGGCGCATTTGCCGAAGACCTGGAGATTTTGCGGCTCGGAGAGACTCTTGTTCCACAGCTTGTGCGTGGCGGCAAACTCGAATTTCTCACTGAAATACAGCGTACCTGGGATTTTCGTATCCATGGCCAGTTTCCTGAAGGGGTTCAATTGCAGCGTGAGCCGATCCACGCGTGCCGGCCCGAACTTATCGTGGAGGTGCTCCCAGGCGGCGACGAGCATCGGCGCAACTTTGGCAAAGCTGATGTGCTCGCCTCGGCGCAAGTATTCGCAGACGCGCTCGGTGAAGACCGGTAGGGCGTACCGGCGCACCAGCCGGTCGATATCGCTGACGTTCACGAGCAGGCCCGTCTCCGGTTTCAGCGGCCCGACCAACTCGACCGCCAGCTCCAGGAAGATGCTCAGCCCCTCCCCGGCCGGCTTGGAGGTATAGGAATTGAACCCGGGCTTGCGGGCCGCGAGAAACGGATTGATCGAGAACCGCACCAGTCGTCCCAGTCGGACCATGGAGTTTACCATTTATGATTTATCATTTATGATTTTGAAAAGTGTCGAGCGCTCTGCTCGCGACCGCAGCCCAAATCATAAATCGTAAATCATAGATCCTTACGATTTATCGTTGTGCATCAGTTGCAGCACCTCGGCGCGGGTGCGGGCGTCCTTCTTGAAGCTGCCGCGCAGGGCCGACGTAACCATCATGGAGCCCGGTTTGCGAATGCCGCGAATCGTCATGCAACTGTGCGAGGCCTGCAAGACCACCGCCACGCCCAGCGGTCGGAGGTTGTGCATGAGAAAGTCGGCGATCTGGCCGGTCAGTCGCTCCTGGGCCTGCAGCCGGTGCGCGAAGCTGTCCACGATCCGCGCAATCTTGCTGACGCCCAGGACCCTGCCGGTCGGCAGGTAGGCCACGTGGGCCTTGCCGATGAACGGTAGCATGTGGTGCTCGCAGATGCTGTAGAACGGAATGTCCCGCAGCAACACGATTTCGTCATACTTCTCGGTGAACACGCTCTTCAAATGCACGTGGGGGTCCTCGAACGTCCCCCCGAGCAACTCCGCATACATCCGCGCGACCCGCTCCGGCGTCTTCAGCAGACCTTCGCGATTGACGTCCTCGCCGACGGCCAGCAGAATCTCCGTCACCGCCTTGCGGATGCGCTCAATATCGATTTTCGTCGGTTCTTCGGTCATGATACCAACCCGCTGCTTCGGAAACTCGAAATCCGAATTTGGAAATTCGAAACAAGCACGAAGGACCGAAAAATGAACTACCTCGCAGCAAGCTGCGAGGTATCGAAACAATCGGCTTACGACTTCTACGCGGCAAGCCGCGGGGAATGAACCCGAATGATTCAAAACAGAGCCGAGGCCAGCGTAGCGTTTTGGTCATTTGAATTCCGGATTTCGAGTTGTCCGTCACTTCGTGTTATTTGTCTTTGACCAGGTTCATCAGATACGTTGTCAACAGCCGGACGCCAAAGCCGGTCCCGCCGACACAGCCGTATTCGTTCGGCTTGAGGATCACGTCCATGCCGGCGATGTCCAGGTGGGCCCATTTCGCCGTGCCGACGAACTGCTGCAGGAAGGACGCGGCCGTGCAGGCCCCGCCCCAGCGGCTGCCCGCGTTCTTGAGATCGGCGATCTTGCTCTTCATCTCCTCGGCGTACTCGTCGCCGGTCGGCAGACGCCAGATGCTCTCGCCGCTCTGGTCGGCGGCCTTTTGAAGTTTGCCGACGAGATCGTCGTCATTGCTCATCAGGCCGGCCTTGAAGGCGCCCAGCGCAACCATGCACGCCCCGGTCAGCGTGGCGATATCGACGATCACCTCGCACTTCTGCCGAGCCGCATAGGCGAGCGCGTCGCACAGGATCATTCGGCCCTCGGCGTCGGTGTTCAGAATCTCGACCGTTTTGCCGCTGTAGGTCGTGATGATGTCGCCGGGACGAAAACTCGAGCCGCTGGGCAGGTTCTCCGCCGAGGGGATCAGGCCCAAGACGTTCACCGGCAGCCCCAACTCGGCCAAGGCCCGGATCGTGGCCAGCACGGCGATACCGCCGGTTTTGTCGAACTTCATCTGGTCCATGTCCTGCGCGGGCTTGATGCTGATCCCGCCCGAGTCGAACGTGATAGCCTTGCCCACCAGGGCCACGGTCGGCAGCCCTTTCGCCGGTTTCTTCGCCGGCGTGTACTTCAGAACGATCAGGCGCGGTTTATTCTGGCTGCCCGCTCCGACGGCCAGAATGCCGCCCATGCCCAGGGCCCGGAGCTTCTTTTCGTCGAAGATGGTGCAGCGCACCGTCCTGAGCCCGCGCGCCAGGTCCTGTGCCGCCTTCGCCAATGCCGCCGGATTGATAACGTTCGCGGGCCGATTGGCGAGGGTCCGCGCATAGCTCTGGGCCTGCCCGATGACCGTACCTGCCGAGATGCCCGGGGCCAGACTCTTGATCCGCACCGCATCAGGGTCCACGATCTCCGCGTCCAATGCGCCGGGTCGGCCGTTACCGTTCTCTGAAATGTATTCATCGTACCGGTAACTGCCGAGATAGACGCCCTCGACCATCGCTCGGCCCAGGGCCGGCGTCTCAAGCTTGTCACCGAAGGAGCGGTGTAGGGCCAGCGCGACTTGCTTGACCTTCAGATCGACGGCCCGATTGGCCGCTGCCGCAGCCGCCCGGCGCATCGTCTCGAGTGTCGCTTTCTTCTGCTCGCCCAGTCCAACGAGCAGGACCCGCTGGGCCGCGATCTTGCCTTCGCCGTAGATAAGGGCGTGCGTCTTGGGCTTGCCCGTGAAATCGCCCAGCTTGGCCAACTGACCGATACGCCCGCCCAGCCTTCTGTCGAGCGCCTGGATCACCGCATCCGGTTGCCCATCGGAGAACCGCCCCACCACGAGGAGGTCCGTCTTGCAGGCAACGAACTCAACTTTTTGTGTCTTGACCTTGACGTCGATGATTTGCTTCATGTCTTCGCCTCATCGCTATCGGCGATGGGAGTTGGAGGTGCAAGGTGGGAAGTCTCAAGTCCTCACACTTCCCACTTGGAACTTCACACTTCGGATTACTCTTTCTTCTTCTTCTTGGCGCGTTGCCGCAAACAGCTTTCGATGAACGGCTCCAGCTCACCGTCGAGGACAGCGTCGACGTTGCCGGTCTGCTGGTCGGTGCGATGATCCTTGACCATCTGGTACGGTTGGAGCACGTAGCTGCGAATCTGGTTACCCCAGGCGATCTCGCCCTTGTCACCGTAAAGCTTGTTCATCTCCTTGTCGCGTTTCTCCTGCTCCATCCGGTCGATCTTGGATTGCAGGATGGCCAGGCCCATTCGCTTGTTCTGCACCTGGCTGCGCTCGTTGACGCACTCGACGAGGATCCCCGTGGGAATGTGGCGGATGCGGACCGCCGTGGAGACCTTGTTGACATTCTGCCCGCCCGCCCCGGAGGAACGACGGAAGAACTCGATCTCGCAATCGCTCTCTTTCAGCGTCAAGTCCGTTTCGGGCAGTTCCGGGAGCACGTCAACCGCGGCAAAGCTCGTGTGCCGGCGTTTCTGGGCGTCGAACGGGCTGATCCGCACGAGCCGGTGCACGCCCATCTCGCAGGAAAGCTTGCCGAACGCGAACGGCCCGATCACCCGCAACTGGATCGACCGAATGCCCGCCTCTTCGCCCGGCGTGATGTCCAGCTCCTCATACTTGTATTTGTTCAAGTCGAAGTAGCGGGTGTACATCCGCAGCAGCATGCTCGCCCAGTCGCAACTCTCGGTCCCGCCGGCCCCGGCGTGGATGCCGAAAAAGCAGTTGCGCATGTCCTCCGGGCGCGACAGCAGCCCCTGCAACTCCACCTGCTCGCAGCGCCGGTCCAGGGCCTTGATATCGACCTCCAGTTGCGTCAGCTCGTCCGCATCCCCCTCGTCGGCCGCCAGTTGATAGAGCTCCGCCAGGTCCTTGACCTCGCGCTGCATCTCCTCCACCGGCTCGACCAGGGCCTTGAGCGCACTCAACTGGGCGACGACGGCCTGGGCCGATTCCTGATGATCCCAGAACCCCGGCCGGGACATCTTGTTGCCCAACTCTTCCAACTGCTTCTTCTTCGTCGGCAAGTCAAAGCCAGTCCCGGATGTTGTACACCCGGGCCTCAAGCTCGCCGATCATCGTCTTCAGTTCCGCTACTTCCATAACGCCTTCCAATCATTTCTCATGCATCGTCAGGGATACCACACACACGGGGCTTATACCACATCCACTTTCTATATGCAACCCCGTGGTGGCATGTTCGCCGGTCCCGATATATTCCAGTGGGACTTCTGACCTTGATCGCTCACACAAGGTCCACAGGCAGAAAGCTGATTGCCGACCCGCAACATACCGGGAGCGCACGCGAGTGCACATTGACGCAACCGCTCTGCTTCCAAGATTCAAGAGCGATCTGAACGTATAACACTCCCTGTCTGTCATGAGGGAGTAGCGTCGTCGGGTGGCCCATCTCCCTTTCCCGAGGCTCCGGGAACGGCCGAAATGGGTCTCCGCCCAGCCATGCGCATTAATCCATCCAAAGTGGTCTCCTGCGACAGAAGGAATTCAAGCGTATTGATATTGTTAAATTCACATGTCTCCAGAACACTGGCCAGAACAAGATGCTCCGTCAGGGTGCGCTCGGTAAAACGTCCGTCTGCATCCCGTCTGTATTTTGCAAATGCCTTAATGGCGTGCTCTGCGTTGGTATTGTTCCACGGCACCCCGTCATGTTCCAGGAATGTGAACATCTTGAGGCCGCTTTTCTCGAATCGTTTCTGGTATTTCACCGCAAGCTCCGACGAGAATTTCTGGTCAACTGCGTACTCCAGGAACCGATGGGCTTCCTTCTTGTGTTTGTACAGATGCCTGCGCTTCAATCCAAACCTGTCAACGGTGGTGATCATCCTCTGCAGGAGAGCGCCGAAACGTTGCGCGAGGGTTCTGAGCTCGCTATCGAGTGGATTGTGAAATAAGTCATCATCAATGTCCCGGACCAGGTGAGCTAAACACTTTTGTTGAAGGCACGACAGCGAATCGTAAGCCGCGTAAAAGTCTGATATCAGGATGCCGTCGAAAGGCCTCAGCATTTCTTCGAGGAACGCGCCTTCTCGGGAAGGACGGTAGAAATAATAGACTTTGTCAGTACTCGCCATGACCCAGACATAGCCACTCTGCCCTCGCAGATTCACAGGCGTTTCATCAATGTGGATGATTGGACCGAGCAGAATGCCCTGCAGAATCTGCGCATAGAGGCACTCATAGCGAGCCTTGACATACCGCTTGAAGCGATTCACCTCAGCCTGTGGAACAAACAATCCGAAGATGTCTCCCAGTCCCCTTCGTATGCGGCTCATGTTCATGCCACCGACGATATTCAAGTAGACGCACCAACTCATGATGCTGGGACCATACTTCGCAGAACAAGACCCCCCGTCCCATGAGTTGAACCGCGCCCGACACTTCAGACAACGGTACCAGGAGAATGTCTTTCTGGTGTTCCACTTTCTGACTCCACTTTTCGTGAACCGCAGATCGAACAACATGCGACTACCATGCCTCGTGGGATCAATCTGCTTGCTTCTGCAGAGCGGACATCTCTTCACACCGAGTTCAACAGACACGTTTGGTCGAAGGCTGGTACGTTTCAGCGTAGCCGTTCACGACTTTCTGTCAGGGCAACAGTGAGGGAGCGGGTTCTTGTCGGAAATATGCGTTGAGGGCGTTACAGAAGAACTCGAAGACGCGACGCTTCTGTTGGCGACAGGTCGCCAGGACCGTCCAGACGCGTTG
>CAYHAJ010000281.1:0-16915 GCA_964354535.1 uncultured Pirellulales bacterium | reverse complement strand
CAGATCGATCTGCAAAACCAACTGGGATATGGGGACATCCTTGTCTGCCATAGACGAGGATATACCGGCTTACCCAGCTTCGCGCCAGTCCAAAATTCTTACGCAAGAAGATTTTTTTCCGGCATCCCGTGAACGGCTACCGTTTCAGCTTACGGTGTCGATTGTTGATAGTCCTCAACTGTCGGTCAGTCCGCACGAACACTCTTTCTCGCTGATAGTCAAAGTAAGAGCATGTCACAACTCGTTTGAAGTCTTCCAGGGCATACTCACGAGCAGCGAACATCTGCCAGTGTCGCCGAGTGGTGGTCATCGCATGTGTGTGACTCACCTTTGTGTTGTGTGGATTCCAGGAACTCGGCTGTGAGGTCTGGCTAGCTATGAACTCCGTCAGGTATCTGAGAATCAGGCAGTCCGATTTGTTGTAGTCCATAAGCTTCGCCTTGAGATCAGGATCACGGTCCGCTTCCCATTTCTTGCGCCAGATGATGCTTTGCAGACCGGTGGCTTCCCACGCTGGGTGCTCGTAACCAATGTGTTTGCTGAGTTCTTTGAGGCCGTTCGAGAATGTGGGAAAATAGACATGTGGATAAATCACTGAAAGGACGTTGACAGCTCTATGAAGAATGGTCGCTACTTGCTGGCGAGGGCCCTCTGCCAAATCTGCCATGATACGCTTCATCGCAACGGCGTCGTAGTCTCCGAAATGGAAGACGTAACAATCAGAAAGCGGAGCGACGATTTCGGCGAACTGGGCAAAGATCGAGGCTTGGTCTGATTCAGCGTCTGCCCATAGCGAGTGGAAAACCTCCTGCCCCGGAGTAACGATCAGTGCCCCGATCAGGTAGTTGAACTCGCGGTCAGGGAGACCTTCAATGTCCAGATACACTCTACTGATTGATTCCGGCAGTTCGGGTGTACCGTGGATGTAAATGGTGTCTTCCCGGATGGCAAGTGCTTGCAGTGCGAAATAGCGTGGTTTGGCCGGGTTCTTCGCCCGCTTTGGCGTTCTTCGCGGCCTAAACGTATACGAGAGTTGAGTGATTGTGAATATGCCCTTGCTGCGGTGGCGGCTGCGCTCCTTCTCGCTCATGCCGGCCAGCAGGCTGAGGTCGTCTTTCTCCACGGCCTTCTGTCGGCACGGCGTTTGGAACTCGCACTCGGCACAATGTCGATTCAAGACGACGTCCGGTGGCGAAGAATTGGAGAGCAGCGCACACATCTTTTCGACGCGATTACGAACCTCGCCCATCAGGCCCGAGGTCTTCACCTTGAGTGTGGCGTGGTCGTCGCCGTGGATGATCCTGGCGAGACTCACCTCGCGCCCGAGCATTTCGGAAAATGTCAGGGCATCGAACGCTACGAGAAGCCTGTCATCCCTGGAGAGCTTATTGGTGAACACAAAGCGAATGGGGATAAACTGGGCGGGCTTGCCCCGGCCTCCGGAGGCCAAACGCTCCACCGCATGCAGACGGGATTCCAGGTCCGGGGTCTGCGCCAACAGGTCTACGGCCAGACGCCACTTGGCCAATCTCAGACTCTCTGGGGTGCGCCCGCCAGTGACACACTCATTCTGGGGAACCCCTTCAAGCAAGCGTCTGATGCCTTCGCTACGATAGGTCTCGTTCTGACTCTGCATCCAGGCCGCATAATCGTTTCCCTCACCGGGCTCACCTTGCGACCGGAGCCAGCACTTCGTAGGGCACTTGAGAAAGGCTTCAAAGAGATGGGGATTGATGACCATGCGTGGAACCTCCTCCATTTCGCCTGTGGCTGGGCCAAATTGAGTCACGCCGCAGGCAGGTTTATTGAAGAGTCATCCCAGACGACAATCGCTCCTATGATTCCCATCATAGACCGGGCCGGCCTGGAAAACAAGCGAGAATTTGCAGGGACAACGGTTAGACCGGCGAAAGTCCCTGCTACTCGACTTGGATGTCCAGGAGATGCTGTGAATCGGCATCGGACTGCGTTCGTCAGGTCCTGCCGTTGCTTGGGGCGGGACAGCACGGTACAATCTCGGCCATGAAGAGATTGTACTGGACGCAGCCGGATGTGTGTGAGACCGAAGTGGAGGTGGTGACGGTCGGGCCGAGCCAGGTCGCGATCGAGCCGATTTTCTTTCATCCCGAGGAGGGCGGGCAACCGGCGGATCGGGGCGTGATCGGCGAAGCCGCCGTCAAGGACGTTCAAGTCGCAGGCGGCAAGATCCTCCACACGCTGGATCGGCCGCTCGCGAATGGGAGATATGTCGCGCGCCTCGATAAGGAGCGCAGACTCTATACGGCGACGCAGCATACGGCCCAGCATATCCTGTCGGGAATCGCTGCCGCGCAATTCGGTCTGGAAACGGTGGGCGTGCACATCGGTCTGGAAAGCTGCACGGTGGACTTCGATAAGAAGGTCGAATGGGGCGTCGCGGGGCAAATTGAGCAGCGGGCCCTGGACGTGGTCATGCTGGATATCCCCGTCGAGACGACGTTCAACGATCAGGATACCGAGGCGCGAAGCCGATGTGGCGAGGGCGTCCCGCCCTTGCGTGTCGCGGGCATCCTGCCCGCGATCCGAGGGCAAGATGCCCTCGGCACCAAGAGCAAGGGCAAGATGCCCTCGCCACCAGAAATCATCCGGGTGGTGCGAATCGGCGACTTCGACAAGTCCGCCTGCTGCGGCGCCCACGTCCCATCCACCGGCCGGATTGGTGTCATCCGTATCTTCGACCTGGAAGCGAAGAAGCAGGGAACGCGGGCATCGTTCCTCGCCGGGGCGAAGGCTCTGGAACGATCCCAGGCCGAGACCGCCATTTTGCGGGAGCTGCGAAGACTTGCCGGGTGTGCAACCGCGGATCTGCCCGCGAACTTCCAGAAGGGTTTGGAACGAACCAAGGAACTCAACAAAGAAGTGGAACGAATCTGGTCGCTGAGACTGGCCGATCTGGTGAAGTCCGCCGAGGTGGTCGCGGTGGGATCGTCGCAGGTTGGCATCTACGTGGGCGAGTTGCCGAGAGAGTTGGCGGCCGTTCTGGCCGGCATGATGGCGGAGGCGACGGGCGGCGCGGGCGTGGTCATCGCTGACACCAATATCGCGATCAGTTCCAAGTCGCTCGACGCCGGCGGTCTGCTCAAGAAGATTCAGAGCGCTGTCGGTGGCAAAGGCGGCGGGTCGCCCAAGTCGGCCAACGGCAGGCTCAACCGGCCGGTGACGATCAGTGAGCTTGGGGACATCCTGAGGAGAGAATAACCACCCCCAGGGGATGGAGGTAACGATGCAGCACTTGGGGCTGAGGCGCGGTTTCGTGACCATTTGCGCGTTGAGTGTTCTGGGCAGCCTTCCTGCGAAAGCCATGACCGAGTCACCCTCTGCCGACGGCCGGACGTATCCCGGCAGGACCTGGGAGCCCCAAACACCGGCCCAGGTCGGTCTGGACCCGGCGAAGCTTGAGGCGATTGCCCTGGCCCTCGGGGGCCGGGGCTGCATCGTGCGGCACGGGTATGTCGTGCGGACCTGGGGGGACCAGGCCCAACGGAGCGACTGGATGTCATCGAGCAAGCCATTGCTCAGCACGCTCCTGTTCTTCGCCATCCAGGAGGGCAGGGTCCCGAGTGTGAACGCCAAAATCAAATCCTGCGGCTGGGACCTGGGCACCAAAGATGAGGCCATGACCTTCCACCACCTGGCCAACATGATCAGCAGTTATGCACGCCTGGAGGAACCGGGGGCCGCCTGGGCGTACAATGACTATGCGATCAATCTCTACCGTCTCACCCTTTTCGACAAGGTCTTTCGGCAAGACCCGATCCAAGTCGCGAACGCCCCCGAACGCCTGGGCAGCCTGCAATTCGAGGACGGCCTGTCCTTCAACGATCGGACGCGCCTGATCGCTTCCGTACGGGATTTTGCCCGATTGTGCTGGTTCTGGCGGAACAAGGGCCAATGGCAGGGAAGACACCTTCTGCCTGTCGAGGTCTTCGACAACTACTGCAAGCCCCAGGTCCCCAGGGACCTGCCTCATACGGCTCAGGCACAAACGGATGACTACCTGAAGATCGGCACCTACGGCGGTGGCTCCGATCATTTCACAAAGTACGGGCCGGGAATCTACGGGTACAATTTCTGGTTCAACGCCGCCGGGCGAGACCCCCCCGACCGGCTGACATGGCCGGATGCCCCGCGCGACACCTTCATGACAATCGGGGCGGGCGGCAACTGTGCCGCGGTCCTTCCGAGTCTGGATACGATGATCGTCGCAGCCAGGGCCGACTGGGGCAACCTTAAGCCGGGGGACGGGACGTCCACGATGAACCGGGTTATGAAACTGGCCGTCGAAGCGGCCTCGGGGCGATCAGAGGGACAAGCCACCGTCTCCAAGAAGACCTATGAGATCGCGGGCGAACTGGGAAAATGGCACCCGGTCACGATTGACTTCCACGGGCCCGAAACGAGCGAGATTGCCACGGATCCCAATCCCTTCCTCGATTACCGCCTGAAGGTACGGTTCCTCGGCCCGAGCGGCCGGATCTGCAATGTGCCGGGCTTTTTTGCGGGCGACGGGAAGAGCAGCGGCCGGGGGAGCATCTGGCGGGTCCACTTCACGCCGGATCAGGCGGGCGAATGGTCATTCCAAGCGTCATTCAGACAGGGCGCCGAGGTTGCCGTGAGCTTAGACATGGAGGCAGGCAAGCCCGCTGGGTTCGATGGTTGCCGCGGCTCGTTCCGCGTCGAGGGCCGCGATGAGAAGGCACCCGGATTTCTCAAGTGGGGACGGCTGGAGTATGCGAGGAACCACTACCTGAAGTTCCGCGAGGGACCATATTGGATCAAGGGCGGCACCGACAGTCCGGAGGACCTCCTCGCCTACGAGGGTTTCACCAATACGCGCTCCGGCAGCCGGTTCAAGGTGAAGACCTACAGCAATCATGTCCAGGACTGGCGCGTCGGCGATCCGGACTGGGATAACGGCAAAGGCAAAGGCTTCATCGGAGCGCTCAACTACCTTGCGTCGCAGCACGTGAATCTCATCTATTTTCTGCCCATGAACATCGGCGGCGACGGCAAGAACGTTTGGCCCTTTGCCGGGGCCCTCAATCCCGCCGGAGATGAGTCGAATGACCACGTGCACTACGACATTCGCAAGCTTCATCAGTGGGAGATCGCCTTTGGGCACGCGCAGAGAAAGGGAATCGTGCTGCACTTCGTATTCAACGAGGCGGAGAAAGAGAACAAGCTCGAACTCGGGGCCGATCTGACCACCGAGCGCAAGCTCTTCTACCGGGAAATGATCGCCCGCTTCGGTCACCACAATGCCATTCTGTGGAACCTCTGCGAGGAGTACAACATCGGCGGACTCAATCTGGGCGCGGAGAACGTCAGGGCCTTCGCGCGGTACATCCAGCAGTTGGACCCATACGGGCATCCTGTCACCGTTCATCACGCGGGCGACCCGGTCAAGGCGTGGGGGCCGTTCCTGGGCGATGCGCGATTCAGTATCACGTCGCTGCAGATCGGCAACAAGGACATCGAGCCAGTCGTCGAGACTTTCCGGAAGTTGTCGCGCGAGGCAGGCCGGCCCCTGCCGGTCGCGATCGACGAGTTCACCGTTACGACGCATAACCAGCCCTGGCTGCCCGAGTACGATGCCGAGGCCCTGCGACGGGAGAAGCTCTGGCCCGCTTACCTTTCCGGCGGCCAGGTGGAGTTCATCCTGAGCGATCTCCTGGACACGCAGGACTTCCGCAAGTACGAAGACCTCTGGCGTTACACTTGGCATGCTCGCCGTTTCCTGGAGGAGAATCTGCCCTTCTGGGAGATGGAGCCGGCCGATGATCTACTGGAGGGCGAGTCCGTGTACCAGGGGAAAACCTCTGCCAATGACGGCCAGGTCTTCGCCAAACCGGGGACCTGCTACGCCCTGTATTTCCCGACCGCCGAGGAAACCGGCACACTCGACCTGACGGACGTCCCCGGCAGGTTTGTGCGACAGTGGTACAACCCGCGTACCGGTCAATTCGCAGGAGCACGTGAGATCGTCACCGGCGGCTTCAGGATCCGGATCGGACCGCCGCCAGCGGATCGAGAGAAAGACTGGACCTTGCTTTTGAAAAGAGAATAGGAGGCACCTATGAATCGACTCGCACGTAGGACCATAATTCGTCTCATCGCGGCAATCGCCTGCCTGTGCCCGTATCTCGGAGCACGGCCCGGCAGCGCGAGTGAGGTGATCCATGTCATTCCCTTGCCGGTCTCTGTCGAGACCCGCGCGGGGTCGTTTCTGATCACGCCGGCGACGCGCGTGGTGGCAGAGGGCCCGGCCGCGAACGAGGTAGCCATGCTGGTCGACGCATTGATGCCGGCGCTGGGCTATCGGCTCCAGTTTGCCGGCCGTCCTGCGCCGACCGGCAGCATCCAGTTGGGGGTGGAGCCCTCGCTACGCGAGCAGCTCGGCGAAGAAGGATATGAGCTGGACGCCACGACGGAGGCGGTCATCCTGCGCGCCGGCACACGAGCCGGGTTGTTCTACGGCATCCAGACACTGCGACAACTACTGCCGCCGGTGGCTTTCAGCCAGCAGAAAGTCGAGGGCATCGCGTGGACCGTGCCGTGCGTGCGCCTTCGGGACTACCCGCGCTTCCAGTGGCGCGGCCTGCTGATCGATCCGGCCCGGCACTTCCTCCCGGTCAAGGAGGTGGAGCAATACATCGACGCGATGGCCCTGCACAAATTCAATCGCCTGCAAATCCATTTCACCGACGACCAGGGCTGGCGCCTCGAGATCAAGAAGTACCCGCAACTGACCCAAACCGGCGCCTGGATGGACTTCACGACGATGGTCCGGAAGGGTCCAGCGGAGGGCCAGCGGCCCGGCGGATTCTACACGCAAGAGGACATTCGTCATCTGGTCCGCTACGCCGCCGACCGCTATGTCACGATCATACCGGAGATCGAGATGCCTGCCCACACGGGGGCCGCCATTATTTCCTACCCCCAGATCGGCCTGTATCCGCAGAAGCTCAGCGATTTGCCTACGGAGAAACGATGGACGGCCAACGAGAGGGTCCTGGCCCCGCGTCCGCAGACCGTGGCCTTTATGCAGGACATCCTGACGGAGGTGCTGGCCCTGTTTCCGAGCAAATACATCCATATCGGTGGCGATGAGGCCAATATCGAGCACTGGAAGAAATGCGAGGAGATGCAGGGCCTGATCCGCGAGCTCAAGCTCAAGGACGAGTTGGAACTGCATAGCTGGTTCATCCGGCAGATGGACAGCTTCCTGGCCTCGCGCGGCCGGCAGTTGGTCGGCTGGGACGAGATCCTCCAGGGCGGCCTGGCGCCGGGGGCGGTCGTGATGAGTTGGCGGGGCGAAGTGGGCGGGATCACCGCGGCCCAGGCGGGACATGATGTGGTCATGGCCCCGACCTCGCACACGTATTTCGACTACTACCAGGGTCCGGCCCAGACCGAGCCCAAGGCCATCGGCGGCGACGTGCGCCTGGAGAAAGTGTACCGATACGAACCGATTCCCGCCGCACTCAATGCCGACCAGGCCAAACACGTGCTCGGCGGGCAGGCCCAATTGTGGGGCGAATACATCAGCAACCAGAAGCACCGCCTGTATATGACCTACCCGCGCGCCGTCGCCTTGTCGGAGGTGCTCTGGTCGCCGAAGGACAGCCGCAACTACGACCAGTTTCTGGCCCGCCTGACCAGCCATCTCGAACGGCTCAAGGCTTTGGAGGTGAATTACCGTCCTTTATGAAACCGACCTTGTTGGTTCTGGCCGCCGGTTTAGGGACCCGCTATGGCGGGCTCAAGCAGATTGACGCGATCGGTCCCTACGGCCAGACGATTATCGATTACTCCATCTATGACGGCCTCCGGGCCGGATTCGGCAACGTGGTCTTCGTAATCCGACACTATTTCGAGGACGCCTTCAGGGAGAAGGTCAGCAGCAAGTTCCAGGATTTCGTCGAGATGGCGTTTGCTTATCAGGAACTGAACGCGGGACTGGATGGTTTCCCCCTGCCGCCTAAGCGCGAGAAACCCTGGGGCACCGGTCACGCGATCCTCGTCAGCCGGGGCGCCATTGCGGGGCCTTTCGCCGTGGTGAACGCGGACGACTACTACGGGCGCACCTCGCTCAACGCGATGGTAGGCTTCCTGACGGGAACTCTTGGGCCCGGCGACTACGCTATGGTGGGCTATACGCTCAAGAATACGTTGAGCGAGCATGGGACCGTCGCGCGGGGCGTGGTCGAGTGCGACGAGCGCGGCTTCCTCCGGCGGATCGTCGAGCGAAAGCGGATCGAGAAGACGCCCCAGGGCGCACGCTATCTGGATGCGGATGGGACGCCGCACGCCCTGACGGGAGATGAGCCCGTCTCCATGAATCTCTGGGGCTTTCAGCCTTCGATCTTCGCACACCTCCAGTCGCAGTTTGCCCGTTTCCTTCGGGAGCACGGCCGGGAGAGCAGTGCCGAGTTGTACATCCCCTCCGTCGTGGATGAGGTCGTGACCGCCGGCCAGGCTACGGTTCGCGTGCTGCCTACGAACGAGCCGTGGTTCGGAGTCACCTACCGGGCCGACAAATCCCTCGCGACCGCCAGCATGCGCAGGTTGATCGACAAAGGCATCTATCCCGAGAGGCTCTGGAAGTAGTCATGAAGTACGATCTCCCATTTCTTGTACGGCAGTTTGACACCCGGGGCGAGCCGGGGGATATCGCGCCCGTCCCGGTCGGGCATATTAACGACACGTATGTCGTCACGACATGTAGCCCAGCCGCCCCCGGCTGGGGAACTCCGAGGACCACCCCCGAGGGCGGGGGTGCCACACGGTACATCCTCCAGCGCATCAATCAGATCGTCTTCAAGAATCCCGTGCAGGTGATGGAAAATGCCGTCCGCATCACCGAGCATATCCGGGCAAAGATGCCCCCGTCCGACTCGCGACAACTGGTCGTTGTGGCCGCGAAGGACAGCGGCGCTTATTACCGGGACGCCGCCGGCAATGTCTGGCGGATGTACAACTTTATCGAAGACGCGGTCACGTACGACTCCCTTCAATCCGCCGCGCTGGCCCGCGAGGCAGCCCGGATGTTCGGCTGGTTCCAGAGGATGTTGACGGACCTGCCCGGACCGCCCTTGCACGAGACCATCGTCGGCTTCCACAACACGCCCCGGCGGTTCGAGCGATTTCAAGAAGTGGTCCAGGCGGATGTCGCTAACCGCGCGAAGAACGCCAAGACCGAGATCGACTTCGTGTTCGAGAACGCGGCGATTTGCCACATCTTGTTCGATCTCGTGAAACGCGGGGAGGTCCCTATCCGCATCGCGCACAACGACGCCAAGATCAACAACATCATGTTCGACACGAGCACCAACCAAGGCGTCTGCGTGATCGATCTCGACACGGTGATGCCGGGCCTGTCAGTCTACGATTTCGGCGACCTCGTCCGCACCGCCACCTGTCCGGCGGCGGAAGATGAGCGGGACTTGTCGAAGGTGGCGGTCGATATTGCTTTGTTCGAAGCCCTGGCGCGGGGCTTTGTCGCGGAAGCCGGACAATTCCTCACGCCGGCCGAGAAGAGCCATTTGGTCTTCGGTGGCAAGCTTATCACGTTCGAACAGATGATCCGGTTTCTGACGGACTACCTCGCGGGCGACGTCTACTACAAGGTCCACCGTGAGGGCCACAACCTCGACCGCACCCGCACCCAGATGAAGCTGGTGCAGTCGATCCTCGAGCAAGAAGAGGACATGAACCACTTGGTGGAGAGAGCGTCGTGATACTCCGGCCATACTGTTTGGCGGATGCCGGGTGGCAGCGGCAAGCGGAGTCTTCGGAGCTTGCCGCTGCCACCCATCACAAGCGTGAGCGGTGCGTGATACGCACCCTACGGGAAGGAGACAGCACATGACGAGAAGATGCTGGAAGCACGATCTGGTCTGGTGGGTGGTCCTCGTCGGACTGTTGGGAGTTGGTGCCATGGAAGCCAAAGGCGCGGTCGAGTACCCCGGTCCGGCACCGGGAAAGGCGCAAGCCTCTGTGAAGGATGGATACATCCTTCTATCCAATAACGTTCTGGAATACAAATGGATCGTTGAGGATGGGCACCTTAGCCCCATATACGTAAGGACCGGGGGGAGGCGGACTGAGTTGGGCGAGTGTTTTGAACTGGTACTGGCGGAGGGACGAATCCTGAAAGCATCCGATCTCAAGGTGCTGCGTGGGCCGGACCTCGACACGTTGCAGCCGGACCCTAAGGCCGCGAGAAGTGGCGGCAAGCAAGTCCGCGCGACCCTGACGACCTCGGATGGCAACCTCACGATCCAATGGCGCGCCGAGCTGCACGACGGCTCGAACTACCTCCGTCAGTACGTATCTCTTGCACCCAAGAAAGCTGACGTGGACATTCGGGAGATTGTCCTTGTGCAGGAACCGACAGAGGCAGACCTCGGCATGAAACCTGCCGGCACGCTGGACGGTTCTCCTATCGCCGATGCCGCCGCACTGGCTGGGTTTCCTGCCACCGGCAGCAATCTCTTTCGCGCTTTCGAGCACCCACTGGCCAAGGTTCGAACGCGTGGCTCGCTGCTTCAATGCAGCCTGCCGCTCAGCACACCACTCAAAGCAGGCGATGAGCAGACGTACAGTTCAGTGGTTGGCGTCGCTCCGCCGGGCCAGCTTCGCCGGGCGTTTCTGTATTATGTCGAGCGGGAGCGGGCGCAGCCGTATCGGCCCTTCCTCCATTACAACAGTTGGTACGATCTCGGCTACGGGTTGGGGAAGATCCTGGAGCCGGACGCTCTGAAAGTGATCGACCTGTTCGGCAAGGAGCTGATCGAGCAGCGCAAGGTCGTCATGGATTCGTTCGTCCCCGATGACGGTTGGGACGATCCGGCTTCGCTGTGGCGATTCCATGAGGGATTCCCCAAGGGATTCTCCAACCTGCAACAGGCGGCCCAGCGGCACCATGCCGGTGTGGGGGCGTGGCTGTCGCCCTGGGGCGGGTACGGGAAAGCCAAGGAGGAGCGGATGAAGTACGGCCTGAAGGAAGGCTTCGAGACGAACAAGAACGGCTTTTCGATGGCCGGACCGAAGTACTACGGCCGGTTCCGGGACGCCTGTCTGGGGATGGTCCGTGATTACAACCTCAACTACTTCAAATTCGACGGGATCAGTTCCGGCGGCGTGCCGACCGGCGCCCCGCCTCAGTCTGCGGCCGATGTCGAGGCGCTGCTGCGGCTCATCGGCGATCTGCGCCAGGCAAGACCCAACCTCTTCATCAATGTCACGACCGGCACCTGGTCCTCGCCCTACTGGCTCTGGTACGCGGATTCGACCTGGCGCTCCGGCCGGGACTGGGGCACGTGTGGCTGGGGCTCGCAGCGGCAGCAGCAGGTCACCTATCGCGATGCCCAGACCTATGCGAACGTCGTGCGCCGGGCGCCGCTTTACCCGATCAATTCGCTGATGACCCAGGGCGTCATGTTCGCCAATCATGGGCTTCCGAAGGACACGGACCGCATCGTCGAGGACATCCGTAGCTTCTTCGCCAGCGGCACGAACTGCCAGGAGCTGTACCTCACGCCCTCGCTGCTGGATGCGAAAACCTGGAATGCTTTAGCCGAGGCAGCCATCTGGTCTCGCAACAATGCCGACGTGCTCGTCGACACGCACTGGGTCGGCGGCGATCCGGCCAAAGGCGAACTCTACGGCTGGGCCCCCTGGTCCCAGCGCAAGGGCATTCTCGCTCTCCGCAATCCTAAAGACCAGCCCGGCAAGATCACGGTCGATATCGGCAAGGCCTTCGAACTGCCGCCGGGCGCCGCCCAGAAATATTCGCTGAAAAGTCCCTGGAAAGAAGATTCTGCCGCCGCGCCGCTCACTCTGTCATCCGGCGAAGAGCACACGTTCGAGCTGCAGCCTTTCGAGGTCCTCGTCTTCGACGCCACGCCGCGATGAGCGTAGGGCGTGATGCAAGCCCCTCTGTCACCCCTGCGCAGGCAGGGGTCCAGGAAAGGCCGAGACGTGACTGGATTCCCGCCTGCGCGGGAATGACAGAGAAGGAGCAGCCGTTGTAGGGTGGGGCTTGCCCCACCGATTGTTCCGATGCACGTATTCTGGTGGGGCAAGCCCCCCTACCTTTCGGCCAGGCGCACCATGGTCTCGTAGTTCTTCATCGTTCGGGCGGTGATCTGCCGGCCGTTGGGGGCGGCGGAGGGCATCAGGACGAATCCTCTGCCGTGGCCCCGGGTGCCGTCCGCCAGAGCCTGCGCTACAAGCCGTTCGAACTCCGGCGGCTCCATCGATTCGATCGCTGCGAGTTCGATGTTGCCGAAGAGAACCAATCGCGCGCCGTACTTGCGGCGCACGTATTCCAGACTGACGTCGCCCTGCGGCGGCGGCTCGAGGGGGTCCGTGGCGTCGGCGCCCATCGCGCAGATCGAGTCCAGAATGGCGCTGAGCCGGCCGTGACAGTGGACGCGGGCAAAGCCGCCGTGCTTCTGGATGGCCTTTACCATCGGCTCGGTGTAGCGAACGACGTACTCCTGGAACAGGCGCGGCGGCAGGAAGGGTTCCGCCGCATATTCGGGACCGTAGATCCGCCACAGGTGGCCGGGGAAAGCTCCCGATACGCGCTCGGTCCGCGCGTAGAGCGGACGCGAGAGCTTTTCGAGCAGCCGGTGGAGCCACGCCGGCTCCGTCAGTGCGATGGTCAGGAAGTCCTCCATGCTGAACAGCGAGGCCGCCGCACAAATCGGATCCTCGGTGTCCACCATCACGATCCCGCGCTCGCCGACCTGGTGGTCTGCCTCGATGAGCTTGGCCACATCGATTTGCTCGCCGAAGAACTCGTCCGGCAGTTGCAGATAGGCTTTGAGATCGTCCACGCTCTTGAGCCAGTGCTCGGTCGTCCAGACGGTATCGACCGCCGAATCGCGGCGTGTCGTCTTGGACAGCACGCGGCCGCCAACCTGCATTGTCACGCGGGTGCAGTGCCACTGGCCCTCCACGTACTCGTGTACGCTGTTGGGAGTACCGCGTTTACGCGGGTCGGACTGGTCTTTCCCGCCTGAAGGCGGAACTCCGAACTGCGGTTCCCAGGAGCGGGACCGCACGGCACTGCGCATCCGGATCAGGTCGGTCCGCTCCTCCGCCAATTGCAGCAGCGGCCACCACGAAGGATCGTGGTAGACGTTGAACTCGTCCGGGTCGGAAGGATCGATGTCGAAGCCGCCGATCTCGTAGAAGTTGACCGCGGGCCGATCCACCGGCTCGCCGCGCAACGTCGCCATCAGTCGCTCACGTCGAGTCATGATGAGCAAGTTCCAAGCACCAAACCGGCCGGAGGCCGGAAATCCCAAGCACCAACTCCCAAATTCCAAACAAATCCAAAATCCAAAGCTCCAATGATCGAAACACACAGAGCGTCCAACAGCGTGAATCCCATTACGTCATTGCGAGGAGCGCAGCGACGAAGCAATCTCAGCCCCTGGGCCGGGAGATTGCTTCGCTTCGCTCGCAATGACATGTTTTAGGTTTTGAACATTCGAGCTTGTTTCGGATTTCGAGATTCGAATTTCGGATTTACTCTTTCAGCGCTTCTTGGCAAAGTTGTCGGTATTTGCCTTGTTCGCCGCGGCCGCCTCCCGATCCCTCCGCTCCTTCTTTCCAGGCAGCTTTCGCCTCGTCCAGACGGCCGAGGGCCTGCAGCGCCTTGCCGCGCCAATACTGGCCGTCCGCCTCCTGCGGACGGTGCGAGCGCCCGACGCCGATATTCTCCGGATAGGTGAGCGCCGCCTGGAAGTCCGCCAGCGCCCCGGCGAAGTCCTGGGCTTCGAAGCGCTTCTCGCCGCGTTTCATGTGCGCCCCGTGGAACAGGTTCCACGTGATGCTCTGGCCTTCCCAGTTCACGAAGTACGGCGTGGACTCCAGCAGCTTGATCGTCTCCTCATACCGCTGCTCGTCGCTGTACGCCTGGGCGAGCATGATAAGGATGTCGGCGCGTCGGAGTCCATCGGCCGGTGTCGATTCGAGGACCTTGATCGCGTCAGGCCGCTGGCCCTGCGCCATGATGATCTCCGCGAGATCGCGGTACAGTGTCTGATCCTTGGGCCGGGCCTGGATCGCCTTGCGATAAAACTGCTCCGCTTTGGCCAGATCGTTGCCCGGGCCCCAAGCGTAAAGCCCGAGGTTGCGGTACGCGATGCTCAGGGAGGGATTGAGCTCGCCCGCCTTTTGCCAATGGCCCACCGCCTCCGCCGGCCGGCCGAGATGGGCGTACAGGTTGCCGATGTGCAAGTGGGCACAGGCGTCTTTCGGATTCTCCTGCACCGCGAACGTCAGCACCGCCAACTCTTCCGGCCGGGATGGGAACGCGAAGTCCCGGTACGTCACCGCCGCCCGGCGCAGCCACTCCTGCACCGCATCCGCATCCTTCTGTTGCGATGCCAGCCAGGCGAGATAGTACATCGGCAGCGGACTCTGCTGCGCCCGGGGAACGGCTTCCACGCAGACGGCGGAGAGCAGCTTCGCCGCCTCTTTCGCCAGCCCGATCTCCGCGAACGTCAGGCTCGTCTCCAGCATCTCGAAGTCGTCCTCGCCGACGAAGCTCCGGGCCTCTTTCACAAACGCCTCCATCCGTCTCTCATCCTGCAAGGCCAGCAAGGCCCGGGGCACCAGGTCCGTCGGATACTGCGAAACCGCTTTCTCGGCGTACTTGAATGCCGAGGCGGCGTCCCCCGCCGCATACAGGGCCAGCAGGAAGTGGTCGTTCGCCAGGACGTCCTTAGGATTCAGCCGCGTAGCCTTCTGGAAGGCGTCGAGGGCCGCTCGCTTCTCGCCGAGGGCGGCATGGGCGCGACCGGCCAGATCGAACGCCAGAGATCCCGTCCCGGTACACCGCGTCGCCTCGCGGGCACAGCGCAGCGCCTCTGTGGGATTGTTCGTCCTAAGGTAGTTCACGCCCAGGAAGTACCAGGCGACACCATCGCCGGGGTCCCGCCCTACCGCCTTTTGCAGGCGGGCGATCGCAGCCTCATACAGCCCGGCCTCGGTATCGAGCACGGCCAGCGCTCGCAGGGCCGGAGCATAGCCGGCATCGTCTGCCAGAGCTTTCTCGTAGCCCTCGCGGGCCCTCTTGCGATTCGTCGCCAAGTCCTGCTTCTGGGCCTTGAGGTACTTCTCCTCCAGCGTCAACTGCCCCTCGGGCTTGTCCATAAAGTCAGGCCGGTGCGGCGGGTCTTTCTTGGGAATCGGCAAGGGCGTGGTAAAAGAAGCGAGAACTGCGCCCTTGGCGGTCTTCACCACCACATCCACCGGCCCTTTCGGGTCCGGCGAGACCTTGACGACCTGCGGCGCCTTCGGCGACAGGTCCAGCTTCTTCGTGACCAGTTCCTGGCCCTCGCGCGTGATCGAACAGATCGCGCCGTTGAACCGGCCGGTCGCCAGCAGGCGTAGCTGCAAATCGCCGTTCTCGCGAATCGTCTGGGCCGCCAGGTCCCGCGTGGCGAACTCGAAGCCCTCGCCCAGCCCGTGCACCGGGTACCACCATTCGCGCCAGGCCACCTGCTGACGCGGCAGCAGCATGCCATAATCGGATTGCGTCGGCAGCGGCCCGCTCTGGATCTCGATGTACGGCCCATCGTCGTCGGTCAGGTTCTTCTGACACACCAGGGCGAAATCCGAGGTCCCCCAGGTCCAGGCCTTCTTGCCGCTAAGCTCGTAGTGATCCGCCACCTGCACCACGCCCCGGTCGGCGTCCACGTCGTAGCCCCCGAAGAAGTCGAAGACGCAGTCCACCGAGAAGATCGACGACGCCTCCGGGTAGTTCTTCAGCCAGGACAGGTCCCGGCCTTCATGGACGGGCCAGTTGAAGAACCGCACCCCGTTGTGGTCGGTCCCGAGCGTCATCGGATAGATGAACCGGGTCCCCGCCCGGCACGGGAACGCGGTGCAATTCCAGAAGTAGTAAGGATTTACGGCATCGACGGGATTGAAGATGCGAATCTGCTCATCGAGATAGGCCCGGCCCGGCTGCAACGTCACGCGGACCGTCCAGCGGGTCCGCAGGGTCTGCTCCAGGTTGCTGACCTCGATATAGGCCGAGCCATCGGGGTTCGTCCCGATGAGCGCATCCACCGGCGACATGATCGTCACGGTATGCACCTGCGGCCCGGCGTTCCACTCGACGACGCCGCTGATGAAGCCCCCGCGCATCGCGATCATGCTCGGCTTGATGACCTTGTTGGCGTGGAACGTCTCCTCGCCCGTGGTCTTGTCGAGCACCGAGTGCAGCCGCCCGCCCAACTCCGGCAGGCAGGTCACCTTCAAATACTCGTTCTCCAGGAACAGGGCCTTGTACGTGCGGTCCACCTTCGTCCGGGACAGGTGGTCCTGCATGGAATACGGGTACACGATCGCCCCTTTGACCGTGGTCGAGAGCTTGACCTGATCCTCCAGAGCCCAGAACTTGGGGTTCACGTCGTCCGACCAGCCGTAGGTGGGAATCGTGATCGTCCCCTCCCAGGCCTGGCTCTTCGCCCACCCCGCCCTCGGCGTGGTCAAAACGAACATGGCACACAGGACAAAAACCAGCAGCTTGGATTGGGGACCCCAAACGCGATTCATCGCGTTTGGGAACCCTTCCCGCCTGCGCGGGAATGACATCTTGGAAATGCTCATAGCTCCTGCCTCCCATTTTTACGGGCGTTCATGGATGCACGTTACTGCTCAGAATGGTACCTCCAATCAGCCGCGATGCAACCCTTTTCGGCATGGTAGCCGTTCACGGGATGCCGGAAAAAAATCTTCTTGCGTAAGAATTTTGGACTGGCGCGAAGCTGGGTAAGCCGGTATATCCTCGTCTATGGCAGACAAGGATGTCCCCATATCCCAGTTGGTTTTGCAGATCGATCTG
>CAYHAJ010000280.1:0-16519 GCA_964354535.1 uncultured Pirellulales bacterium | reverse complement strand
TCACGTGACGTATTGGAGTGGCAGCGTCAAGCGGAGTCTTCGGAGCTTGGCGATGGCGGGTTTCCTGTGCAGAAAACCATCGCCAAGGCCTCCGGCCTTGACGCTGCCACCCGGATGACGCTTTCCATGTATCCCTTTTCGGGACTTTGCGTCTGCCCTGCGCAAGAATTCTGACGGGCGGATGATCCGCTCTTGCCAGATGGAGTGGGTCCCGTGCGAGCGACAAGCAGCATGAACTCGGTCTCCAGGACTCTGGACGAAGCCAACTTGTTGGAGCGTGCCCTCGAGCATCCACGCCAGTACGCTCAAGCGGCGCTCGGGCGAGGCGCCCGCCGATCAATGGACCTTGATTACCGATTTCGTCCATCAAAACTCATCAGGCGACGTTGCATGCAGCGCTGCAAGACCGTGGCATGCAACGTTGCGTCGGCTCTGCTCGATACAGATGAAACGTCCCAGCGCCTGTACTACGCAACACGCAACCCCTTTCGCAGAAGCCACTTAGAACCCCTTCACAAGCTGGGGCTATTCGGCTGGCACGGAGTTTGCTCATAGACAACCGAACGAAATATCGGCAACCCTGTTTTCCGAGGAGACAAGCCATGAGTAGCTGGACGGTAGAACTGGACGACACCAATTTCGACAGTCAGATCCGCAAGGGGATCACACTCGTAGATTTCTGGGCCCCCTGGTGCGGCCCGTGCCGGATGCAGGGCCCGATCCTGGATCGCGTGGCAGTACAGACCCAGGGCAAAGCAACTGTCGCAAAGGTAAATGTGGACAATGCCCCTGATGTTGCTACAACTTATGGCATCCAGTCCATACCGACGCTGCTTGTCTTTCGCAACGGTGAGATGATACGGGGATTCGTAGGTGTTCAGTCCGAAGCGGCCCTGTTGGCAGCCATCGAACAGGCTGGGGCTCACGAGAATGGACTTCGCGCGTAGCTTGACTACTTCCGCAGTACAGCGTCCGCCCAGTGGAAAGGAGCCGACCATGAAGAACATAGGCAAAGGCCGACCAGGACGTGAAAAACGGGTGTGGTTCTTGGGGGCTGTACCAGGGCGGAGGGCAGGGACCGCGGGTCTACTGGCAGCCCTGCTCATGACGATGGGGGCAGGTTGTCACGAATCCCCGGCAGAGGTGTCAAACACTGCGGCCAGGCTGCGGATGAGCGTGACCAAACAGGTCCAGGCCCCAGCACCCCCGCCCCTCGGCGCGCTCACGGTGGACCGGGCCATCGCAGAAGCACTGGCCGCCAGTCCGCAGCTTGAGCAGATGGCCAGCCGCGTGGCCGCCGCGAAGGAGCAGGTCAAGCTGGCGGAAGCGGCCTTCTATCCCCGGGTGATCTTGTCCAATGAGTATACGCGGACCGACAACCCCGTCTACGCCATGATGGCTATCATCAATCAACGGCGCCTGGATCCATCGACCAACTTCAACAATCCCGGAGAGCAGTCCAATCTCTCCACCCAGTTGCAGGCTCAGTGGTCTGTATTCGATGGCGGACAATCCTATTACAACCGCCAGGCCGCAAGCAGCCACGAACTCGGGGCCAAGGCCGCTCTGGCGGCAGAGCGGAATCAGTTGGTGGCTGCCGTCTCCCAGGTCTACTACCAATGGCTGCAGGCCCGGACCTTCATTGCCGTGGCGGAACAAGCCCTGGACTCGGCCCGTACCAACGAACAGTCGGCCCAGGCGCGTGTGGCGGCCCAAGTCTCCTTGGAGAGCGATCTGCTGCGTCTCCAGGCCGCTCGGGCCGAGGCCGAGGGCCAGCTTCTCTGGGCCCAAAGCTCTGCCAGCAAGCTTCAAGCAGCCTTGGAGCGTCTGCTGGTCCGACATCTCGGGCCCCAAGAGATTCCGACGACGGACCGGAATCCGGACCAAGCGGCAATCGCTTCGGCGGACCCCAATATCTTGGTGGCCCAGGCCTTGGAGCAGCGCCCCGAGGTCGAAGCGGCGGCGGCCATGATCGCGGCGGCCGCGGACCAGGTGCAGGCCGCGAAGGGGGCGTTCCTGCCCAGCGTCCTGGTCCATGGACAACTCCAATGGGATAGCGAAGACCTGCGCGACAGGCAGGATAGCTGGCTGGTCGGTGTGTCCGTGCCGTGGCCTTTGTTTGAGGGGGGAGCCAACCACGCAAGACTCCGCCAGGCGCGGGCCATTCTCCGCGAGATGCAGGCCCGAGGCGAGCAGGTGGCCCTGGACATCGCCTTGGATGTACAGCAAGCCGCTCTGAGTGCCAGAGAGGCCCAACAGCGAGTTCAGATCGCCCGGCAGCAACTCGACTTCATGAGACGGAGCCACCAGGACGTGCGCGCCCAATTCCAGAACCAGACCGCCACGGTCGAGGCTCTGCTGCAATCCGAGGTGGCGTGGCAAAGGGCAGAAGCTGGTTACGCAGCAGCGGCCTACGACGCCAAGGTGGCCCAGGCGATCCTCCGCCGGGCCCTCGGCCAGTTCGCGGGTGAGTAATCGAAGGAATCCATAGCGTTCAGTGCCGGCTTGGCCGGGTCAGGACAGATTATGAACAAGAGCAAATCATTCCCAGGTAGGACGGTCTTAACGCTCGTCGCCCTCGTGGCGGTGCTGCTGGTCATGATGATGTGGCTGGCCGGCGTGTTCCGAACGAAGATCGAGGCCGGCCCGGCACAGGAACCCGCCGCGGTGGCCACCGGCCCGACGACACGGGTCGAGAGCCGCCGGTATCCCACGATCGTGGAGCAAGCCGGGACCGTGCGGACCCGGACCGAGGCACAGATCAGCAGCCGCCTGATGGCCCAGGTCCAAGAGGTCCTCGTCCGAGAGGGCGACATGATTCGACGGGCAGGCCCGGATGGCAAGGCCACGATTCTGGCCAAGCTTGATGATCGTGACATCCAAGCCAAGCTCCAGCAGGCTCAAGCGCAGGTCGTCTCTCTGCAACGGGCCCTGGGCACAGCCTTGGCCCAGCAACAGTCAGCCCAGTCCTTGCTACAGCAAGCCGCCGCGGATTTGGCCCGCACGGAAAAGCTCGTGGAGGCCAAGGCTGCCACCGGTCAGCAATTGGATCACGCCCGTACTCAACGTGACACCGCTCAGGCCCAGGTCCTTGCGGCCCAGGGTTTGGTCGAGCAGACGCGGGCCCAGCAGGTCGGGGCCGAGGCAGCGGTACGCGAGGCCCAGATCATGCTGAGCTTTACTTTCATCGAGGCGCCGTTCGACGGCAGAGTCTCCAGCAAGAGGATCAATCCGGGAGATATGGTCGCCCCAGGCCAGGTCCTCTTCACGGTGGAGAGCCCGTCGGAGCCCCAACTGCATGCCATGGTCAGCGAGACGGTGGCCCTGCATCTGAAGGTCGGCCAGACCCTGCCGGTCGAAATCGATGCCCTCCAACGGCAGTTTGGGGGCGTGGTGCGGGACATTGTGCCCCAGGCGGACCCCCTCACCCGCACCATCCTGGTCAAGGTGGACTTGCCCCAGGATGCCGGTTTGGTCAGCGGTCTGTTCGGACGGCTGCAGGTGCCCATCGGCGACTATTCGGCCGTCGTCGTGCCCAAGACCGCGATCCGCCGGAACGGGCAATTGTACCTGGTCCAGGTCCTGGAAAAGCCGGGCCTGCCGGTGCGCCGGTTCGTGCAGATCGGGCCGGAACACGACTCGCTGGTCGAGGTGCTCAGCGGGGTCCGGGAAGGCGACGAGATCGTGACGAATTGAGGTCGTAGTACCGACGGGGCAAGACACGGGAGTGCACATGGAATCCGAAGCTAAACATGATTGGATGATGCGGTTGGTGGAGACCTTCCTGAAGGGGAACTTCTCCATCCTGCTGATCCTGGTGAGCTTGGTGATGGGCGCCGCCGCCCTGCTCTTCACACCGCGCGAGGAGGACCCGCAGATCGTCGTGCCGGTCGCGGATGTCTTCGTCAGCGTGCCCGGAGCCAGTGCCCAGGAGGTAGAGCGCCAGGTGGCGACGCGGTTGGAAAAGCTGCTCTATCAGATCGACGGCGTGGAGTACGTGTACAGCACCAGCTTCGAAGGAAGCGCGATGGTGACCGTGCGGTTCTACGTGGGTCAGAATCGCGAGGCCAGTTGGGTCAAGCTGCACAACAAGATCTCCGCCAACATCGACCAGATCCCGCCTGGAGTTACGGGGTGGGTGGTCAAGCCCGTGGAGATTGACGACGTTGCGATCGTGAACCTGACCCTGTACAGCGACCGGTACAACGACTATGAGTTGCGGCGGATGGCCGAGGAGTTGGAGATCCGGCTCCAATCCGTCAAGAACACCGGCCGCACCTACGTGGCCGGGGGCCGGCCGCGCCAGGTCATGGTAGCCTTGTCGCCGGCCCTCATGGCGGGCCGCGGTGTGGTCTTTGAAGACATCCAGCGGGCCCTGGCGGGTGCCAACGTCGCGGTGCCGGCGGGCGAGCTAACCCAATCCGACCGAGCAATCGTCGTCAAGGCGGGCCAGTTCCTGAAGCAGGCCTCTGAGGTCCAAAACCTGGTCGTGGCCGTGCGGGGCCAAAAGCCCGTGTATCTCAAGGAGGTCGCGGAAGTCACGGATGGCCCCGCCGAGCCCAGCACCTACACCCGCATCAGCTTCGGGCCCCAGGCCTTTGGTCACGCCGATCCTGCGACCCATGATGAAGCTATACCCACCGGTATCTCGCGTTACGAGGACTACCCTGCCGTAACCGTGGCCGTGGCCAAACACAAAGGCACCAATGCCGTGCGCGTGGCCGAGCAGGTCCTGGAGGAGTCCCGGCAGTTCGCCAGTCAGGTTCTTCCGGACGGCGTCCACCTGCGGACCACCCGCAACTTCGGCCACACGGCGGACGAGAAAGTCAATGAGCTGGTCGAGGCCCTGATCGTGGCCATCGCGATCGTGGTCGCCCTGTTGGCTTACAGTCTGGGCTGGCGTGAGGGCCTGATTATTGCCCTGGCCGTACCCATCACCTTTAGCATTACTCTCTTGGTCAACCTGCTGCTGGGGTACAGTATCAACCGGGTGACGCTTTTTGCCCTGATTCTGTCCCTGGGCCTGGTGGTGGACGACCCGATTGTGGACGTGGAGAACATCCACCGTCACTTCGCCATGCGCCTGCTCGATCCCTACAAGGCTGTGCTCAAAGCGGTCAACGAGGTCCGGCCGCCGGTTATCCTGGCCACGCTGGCGGTGATCATCAGCTTTCTGCCGATGTTCTTCATCACCGGGATGATGGGCCCCTACATGGCGCCCATGGCCTTGAACGTGCCGGTGGCCATGCTCATGAGCCTGCTGGTGGCCTTTACCATTACGCCGTGGCTGAGTTATCACCTGCTCCGCAAGTCCGCCGAGCATGCGAGCCCTTCCCACTTCGTGCTGGAAGAGACGTGGCTGTACAGAACCTACAAGGCCATCATGGACCCGGTCTTTGCCAGCCGGGGCCGTCGCTGGGCGATCCTCGGGGGGATCGGCCTGCTGATGGTCTTTGCCGCGGGTCTGGTTCTCACCAAGCGGGTGCCGCTCAAGATGCTGCCCTTTGACAATAAGAACGAGCTCCAGGTCGTCATCAACATGCCGGAGGGCACCCCGCTGGAGACCACCGAGGCCGCCGCCCACGGGTTCGCCCAATACCTGGTCCGGGTCCCCGAAGTCACCGACGTCACGACCTACGTGGGCCTGAGCAGCCCCGTGGACTTCAGCGGCCTGATCCGGCACTATTACCTCCGTCAGGGCGGCCATGTGGCGGACGTGCGCTTCAACCTGGCCGGTAAGAAGCTGCGGGCCCAGCAGAGTCATGCCATGGCGCTGCGTCTTCGCCTGGACCTGGAGGGCCTGGCCCAGCAATACGGGGCGGCCATCCAGATCCTGGAAATGCCGCCCGGACCGCCGGTGATTGCCACTCTGACCGCGGAAGTCTATGGCAAAGAGGGCCAGTCCTATGAGCAAATGGTCGAGGCAGCCGCCCGGGTCCGACACCTGATGGGACAAACCTCCGGTGTCGTGGATATCGACGATGTGAGCGTCGCGCCCCAGACGAAGGTCGTGTTCGAAGTGGATCGGGCCAAGGCTACCCTGCACGGAATCTCGGCCCAGCAGATCGCCGCCGTGCTCGGGGCGGCGGGGGCCGGCGCTCCCGTCAGCAGCCTGCGCCGGGACGAGGAGGTCAATCCCCTGCGGATCGTCCTGCAACTGCCGCGTCAACAGCGGAGCCGTACCGCCCAATTGGAGCAGTTCACGGTCCGAGGCATGACAGGAGAAGCGGTGCTATTGGCGGAGCTGGGCCATTTCACCGAGACCCGGATCGACCAGCCCATCTACCATAAAAACCTCAAACCCGTCGTGTATGTGTTCGGGGATACCGCCGGTCTGCCTCCCGGTGAAGCAATCCTGACGCTCAGTGACAAGGTCCGGCAGGAGCCTGCACTGGCTGGATACCGCGTGCACTGGGCGGGCGAAGGCGAGTGGGAAGTGACGCTGCGGGTCTTCCGTGACCTGGGAGCTGCGTTTGCCGTGGCGGTCCTGGGAATCTATGCCCTGCTGCTGTACCAGACCCAGAGCTTCCTGCTCCCGGCCATCCAATTAGTATCCCTGCCCCTCTCGGTCATCGGCATCATGCCAGGCTTCTGGCTGCTCAACCTCCTGGTCGGAGAGAAGGTCGCCGGCTACAACAACCCCGTCTACTTTACCGCCACGGCCATGATCGGAATCATCGCCCTGGCAGGGATCGCCACGCGCAACGCCATCCTGCTGGTGGAGTTCGTGGAGGAACGGAACAAGGAAGGCAAGCCCCTGAAGCAATCGCTCCTCGAGGCCGGGGCCCTGCGGACCCGTGCCATTTTGCTGACCAGCCTGGCCGCCATGCTCGGGGCCTGGCCCATCACCCTGGACCCAATTTTCTCGGGTCTGGCCTGGGCCTTGATCTTCGGCCTGCTGGTCTCCACGCTCTTTACCCTTGTGGTGGTGCCCATGATCTACTTCATGGCCTACAGCAACAAGGTATCGGATCATCCGCAGCAGGTAACTGCCGCCCTCGGATAGATACGTCAGTTCGGCGGACTTCTGGTAGCCATCTGGCGCAATACTCGCGCCAGCACCTGCATGGATACTTCTATAGCATAACTTGACCTTTGAGCGTGCGGAGCCCAGGTGCGAACCCCGGCACTCTCATGGACGCGGTGGCGCGGCGCAGCCGCTGCTTCATGACGCCTCGGGAGAGAACAGGTCGGTGCTGAGATACTTGAGGCCGCTGTCGCAGATCAGGAAGGCGATCGTTGCGCCCCGCTCACGCTGCCGGAGCAGATGCAAGGCGGCGGCCAAGTGCGCACCCGAGGAGAAGCCTCCGAAGATGCCCTCCTCTGCGGCGAGCATCCGTGCGCCGGCGATGGCTTCGTCGTCGGTGACGCGCAGGTAGTCTTCCACCAGCGTGCGGTCGAGCAGCGGCAGGTGCGCCCGGCAGTAGCCGCCGCCCTGGATTTTGTGGCTGGGATTGGTGATCGGTCCGCCGGCCAGGGCGGGGGCGGTGGCCGGCTCGACGACGTAGCAGCGGACCGCCGGATTCTTCGACTTGAGAAAACGTGAGATGCCGGTGAATGTGCCGCCAGTGCCGACATAGTCGACGAACACGTCCACTTTCCCCTGTGATTGCTCCCAGATCTCCGGTCCCGTATGCCGCTCGTGAGCCAGCACGTTCGCCTGCAACTGGAACTGATCGGCGCGGAACGCACTGCGTTCTCTCACCAGTTGCTGCGTCCGCTGCTCGACCAGATCCAGGTCCGCACCGGACACCTGATTCGGCGGCGATCCGGGAGCCTGGTCCACCAACACGACTTCAGCGCCCAGGGCCTTCATCATACGGGCGCGTTCCCTCGTGTTGCCCTTGGACATGACGGCAACGAAGGGATGCCCAAGCGCCCGGCAAACCAGGGCCAGTCCGGTGCCGGTGTTGCCGCTCGTCAGTTCCACCACGGTCTGGCCGGACGTGAGTTGGCCCCCCTGGCACGCGTCGAGCATCATCTCCCGGGCAATGCGGTCTTTTTTCGAGAAGCCCGGGTTGAGATAGTCGAGCTTCGCCAGGAGCCGACCGGCCAGGCCGCTGCGCGTCCCGATCCGCTGCAACTCCACCATCGGTGTATTCCCGATGACATCAACGATGGAAGTCACGCATCGAGGTGGACACGTCACGGGACCGCGGCGCTGGTCGGGCGACATTAGAACTCCCTTCCTTCGTTATCGAGATAAGTGAGGATTCGGGCGACGTTCCAGGCGCTTGCCGAGATTTCCAGCGCGCCGGCGCGGCCGGCGGCCCGGTAGGCCGTGCGGATTGCAGCTTCGTCAACGTGAGCCCCCGTGTTGTGCAACACCAATTCGTTCGGCGCCGCAAGAATCGCAGCGGTTCTCAGCCCGCCGAAACGCAGAATCCCCGGCTGCGCCCGCGCGCCGGTCCAGGTTTCTTCCTCGTCGCCGTCGAGACCAGCGAGGTCGGCAATCGTCCTGCCTACGGCGCCGGTCGGTGCCAGAGCGCGGGCCAGAAGCGCTGGGATTCCTGCTTCACCGAAACCGGCAAGCTGTACTTCGCTGAATCCGGCCCGATCCTTGAGGTAAGCGAGCGCGGTGAGGACATCCTGAACCTGCCACGCCAAAGCGGTACGGTAGTACGTGGGACCGAATTGCTGCCGCTGTTGCTCGGTGCCCCCCGAAGCCGCCTCGCGGTCGTGCGCCCGGAGCCGAAGCACGAAGACCGCCTGCCGGCCGGGCCGCAGTTCCTGGCGGATCGACTCGACTTGTTGGGTAGTGGATGCGACGAGGAGCATGGCACGGCGACTTTCGCCAGCGGACCCGGACGCCAAGAGCTCGATCGCTGCCCGCAGGCCGCGATGGCGAACGGAAATCCGGGAGAACGAGTCGGGCGGAGCCGCTGCTTGCGGTGCCGTCGCTTCGATCTCCTCCGGGCCGGGCCATTGGGCACCGAACGTGTAACGCAGGGCAGACGTCATCGTCTGGCGGAACCGCTCCAGCGACGCCGTCTCCTGCGGCCACAGGGCATCGAGTTGCCGGCGGACCTTGTCTCTCAGGAGAGCCGTCAAGCCGCCTGCGTCAACCGCATCTTTCGGGCGCGGATGGGCCGAGGTAAACACCTCCAAGTTCTCATGCGGCTCCGTTTCGACCGCCGACTCCGCCAGGCGTTCGGTCCTGGGCCGAGCCCCCAGCCAGTGGGCAAGCCAGGGATAGACCGCTTCGCGCGAGTCCTGGTTGTAGTTGTGCGGGGCGGTGAATTGCACGCACCGGAAGCGGTCCGCAACGCCTAGGGCTTCGTAGACTCCATGGACGGCAGGAGCTTCGAGCACCGGGTTGTACTTCGTCCAGTCGCCGGTGGCGGCGACAAGCAGCAAAGGGCGCGGGGCCGTCGCGGCCGCGATCTCCACGTTGTTCAAACCGATCCGAAGCCCCGGGGCGTTTTCACACGAACACCCCCCCTGGAATTCGGCCGCTACCATACAGACCGGGGCCGCACAGGCGATCCGATCATCTATAGCGGTGAGCAAGAAGGTCTGCGTGCCGCCACCGGAGGACCCGGTGACACCGATCCGCTTCGGGTCCACCTCCGGCAGGGAACTCACGAAATCCACCACGCACAAGCTGTTCCACAATTGCAGTCCCAGAAGGCTCAGGCCCCAGGGCGGATCGGCGAATTCGTGCGGAAGCTGCAGGCATTCGCCATAACCGATCATGTCGTACGCGAACACGACGAAACCCAGCCGCGCCAGGGCAATCGCCCGGGGTTGCTCCTCGATGGTCCCAAATCGCCCGTTTTTCCCGTGCCCATGCGTACAAAGGACCGCCGGAAGAGGTCCAGGCTTTTGGGGCAGGTAGAGAACACCCGTCAGATAGAAGCCCGGCCAAGTCTCAAGATAGATCTTCTTGAGAGTGTAACCCTCCCGGTCGAATTGTCCCGTGACCACAGATTGGAGCGGCGGCCGTTCGAATTCCGGCCAGAGTCCCGCGGCCACCAGAACTTGCCGGCGAATCTCTTCCCGCCGCGCGCGCCAAGACTCCGACGCGCGGGCCGCAGCTTTGAGCCGTTCGTTCCAATCCGCACGGGAGCGATCGTCCACCCTCTTCAGGTGCAGAACCCAATCGTTCGTGTCGGGCGAGGAGAAGACCCGTTTGACGCCGCCGGAAATCCAGGCCCGTCCCTCATAGGCGCCCGTACGAGGATTCAACCATCCGACGGAGAAACTCCCGGGTGCCCCCGTGAGATCCAGACTCAAATTACCGCCGGCCGGGGCGTAGATGACGTATTCCTTCCCGGGATTGGCCAGACAAAGGTTGGGAGCATTGACCGACGCCTGCGCCGGACTCATGTCCTGGAATGCGGTGCGTACCGTGACGAAATCGTACAAGTGCTGCAACTGCTTCACGTGGCCGGAGTCTGCCGCGCGGAAGGGGGCGAAGCGTTGCTTCTTATCGTAGTAGATCTCCGCATTGTCCACGCTGAGCGTGGTGCCTCGGAAGCCCGCGGCCAGGCCGGCGCCTCCTGCCGTGAAGATCCGCCACGCCGCCCGCCGGCATTTGTCCGTGCCGTGCGTTTGCTGGTTGAAATTGATGTCGCCGTCCGGGAGCCACTCGTAGCCGTACTCGGTGTTGATCACCGGCTTGCCGAACCGGCGGTCGGCCCACACGGCTTTCTCCACGCCGGCCCCGGATCCGTCCCAATAGCCGGGTTCCGGACTGGCGTTCCAGGTGGCCGTTCCATAGCTGTTGTGCTGATGCGACAGGACATCGAGTTCCGGCCCTGGGCCGAACCGCCTGCCCATCACACCGCCCTCCATCAGCGGTTCCGCCACCTCCCCGGGCTTGCCTCCATCCCCCACGGGATGGACGGTGATGGGATGACCGTACGGGTCGGCCTCACGAATGAGCTGCGCCATCCGCCGGACCCAATCGTCATCGGCCGGCTCGTGACGGTATTGCCCGACCGGGTAGCGCTCGTATTCCTGAGCCACGGTCCACAGAAACACGGTCCTGTAGGCCGACAGGCGTGAGACCACGTAGCGGCCCCAGAGTTCCTCCCGGGCCCGCGTCCAAACCGCCGGGTCCTTGAACGGCACTTCGTAGAGATTGAACACGATGATCTCCGCGTGCACGTCCCTTTGCCTCAGTTCGCCCAGGATCTTCTCGTACCGCTGGAAATACGCGGGATTGAGGCGGTCATAGTCGGGCGACTGCGGTGTCCCACCCCACGGGAACCCGTCGGCGTCCCGCGCGATCGCCTCGCCCCAGGGCTTGCCGGTCCAGGCGTTGAACGTCAGACTCGCAAACATGCGCAGGAAATTGAACGGCTTGCGGGCACGGGCGTCGAGATACGCCTTGCGATTCCCGTCGCTGAGGGCCTTGGACGTCACGCCGCAAGTGTCACCCAGGGAAAAAAACGGCGACCCGTCGCTGTAGGAGAAGATGTACTGGCGTTTCGGATCGACCCGCAGGAAGCCCCTGTTCGAGGAACGCACGCAGTGAAACGTGCCGGACCGGTTGTCCAAACCGCTGTCCGTCGTATCGCTGGCCTGCGTGACGTACCGCCATTCACCTACCTCATCCGGTGCGACACGTACTCGCCAGATGGCTCCGCCGTCATGGAAACCCGATGCGGTGAGTGTGCGTCCCGAAGGGGCCGTGAACGTCGCGCGAACCGCGACGTCGAGAAACGGGTTGGCATAGGTCTTCGAACTCGTCAGCACCACCTCGAAGACGTCATAGCACGCGGTGCCCACCTCCTTTCCGGGGACAGCGCCCTTTCTGGACGCGCCCTCCGTCGTCGATACGACAGCACCGAGGGAAAGAGCAACGATCCCGATCAACCGCACTCGTCCTGATGTGTTCACGCGCATCGTTCTCCTTTTCATTCTGGCAAAGGACAGCGATCCAATAGGATGGGCTGTATCCAACTGTCTGTCAACCGTGAACGACGCCAGATGTGCGAACGGTACCCCCTCAAGTGCGTAGAGGTAGATGGTTGCCCGCGATCCGTCTGGGTCGCAGGCTGTCGGGTTGGGAAGAGTTCGCATGTTATCAGGGTACGACATCCCGGTAGAACTCGCAGGGCGCGTGAGGATAGGCACCTGCTCATGGAAATATGATTCCTGGAAGGGCCTGGTCTATGACCCGGACAGGCGTTATCGCGCCGACGATTACCTGGCGGATTATGCGCAGTACTTCACGACGGTCGAGATCGATCAGTGGTTCTGGAGCTTGTTCCCCAGCGGTGCGAGACTGCCGGACCCCGAGGTGGCGAACCGGTACGCCGACAGTGTGCCTGACGATTTCCGGTTCACTGTCAAAGCCCCCAATGCCATAACCCTGACTCATTCCTATGCCAAGCAGCCTAAGGGCTCGGAATACCATGCTAACGAGCCAAACCCGTACTTCCTCAGCGTGGACCTCCTGAATCGCTTCCTGGAGACGCTCAGGCCCATGCACAGCAAGCTGGGGCCGATCATGTTCCAGTTCGAGTACCTGAACAAGCAGAAGATGCCGTCAATGGAGACATTTCTGGAGCGGTTGCACCCGTTCTTCCGGAAAGCGCCGGCCGGATTCCAGTACGCCCTGGAGACCCGCAATCCCAACTACCTTAAAGATGGACCCCTCGATTCGCTGCGGCAACTTGGCCTGGGGTACGTGCTCCTGGACGGCTACTACATGCCACGGATTGCGGAGGTAGCCGCCAGACTCAATGTCCGCACGGCCGCGTTCTCCATCATCCGCCTCCACGGTCCCGATCGGGCGGAGATTGAGAAGGAGACCGGGGGTACATGGAACGAGATTGTCGAGCCCAAAGACGACGGCCTCACGGCGACGGCGGACATCATCGCGCAGAACCTGGAATCTGGCGTGGACACGTATGTCAACGTGAACAACCATTATGAGGGCAGCGCCCCGCTGACCATCCGGCGGTTGTTGGAGATTCTCCGGAAGAGCTGATCCACATGGCCTCGGCACGGAAGGATTGCGGCGGGGTTCCCCTGCCCCAGGTCCCGTCCATGGAGCGGGAGTCGTCGCGCACACCTCTGTCTCTCCGGCTGACGATCCATAGGATAGGCTGTGCTCAACTGCCTGTCAGCCGCGGACGAGGCCAGATCCGCGAAAATGACCCGGAGAACGGAAAACGGACCGACCACCGGCCACGTCTTTTTATCCCCAGATGGCCCAGCCACTATCTGGCGGCAGAGCCGCCAAAGCGGTAGATTCTTCCCGTGAGCCCGGTTAGGGTGGGGCGAGCTCCACTCTGTATGGTACCGCGTAGGCGGTCCTACGAAGGCTCTGCTTGGGTCAAGGGATAAGGCTCGTGACGGAATTGGGCTTCATCGACTGGTGTGTGTGCCTCGCCTATCTGGTCGTGGTCTTTGGTCTGGCGGTCAAGAGCGTCAGAGGCCAGGAGGATAACGAAGATTATTTCGTCGGCGGGCGAAAGATGAACTGGCTCGCGGTTGGCGTCTCGATGTTCGCCACCAGTTTCAGCTCCATCTCGTTCCTGGGTCTCCCCCAGCGCGGGGCCTATCAGGACTTCAGCTTCTATCTGACAATCCTGTTCATCCCCTTCGTGATCACGCCTATCTTGTGGTGGGTCTTCGTGCCGCTGTTCGTGCGACTCAGGGTCAGCAGCGGGTACGAGTACCTGGGCCGGCGGTTCGGCCTGCCCGCCCAGCGCATCGGGTCGGGTCTGTACTGCGTGTACGCCCTCGGCTGGATGGGCACGATGCTCTACGCGATCGCCCTGACGCTGCAAACGGTCATGGGACTGAGCGAAACGCAGTACTACTGGATGCTGATCGGCATCGGGGCCTTTACCACCGCCTACACCGCCGTGGGCGGGCTGCGGGCAGTGGTCTGGACCGACGTCCTGCAGGCAGTGGTGCTCGGGGGGGTGATGATCACGGTCCTGATTCTGGCCGTCGGCCGCATCGAGGGCGGTTGGCCGGCGTTCTGGGCCATCGCCAACGAGCACCACAAGTTTCAGATGTTCCACCTCGATCCCAACCTGCTGGCGGCGAAGAATTTCACCGGTGAGAATACGGTCTTCACGGCCGCGGCGTTTGGCCTGTTCATGTACTTGCCCGGATATGCAGTTTCGCAGAATATGATCCAGCGTTTTGTCTGCGCCGGCAGCTTGGCGGCGGGGCGAGGTGTCGTCGTCCTCAGCGCGGTCATCAACGCCGTGAACGGCCTGGTCTTCCTGATCGTCGGCACGGCGATCTTTGCCTTCTACAGCCAATCCGGAGGCCCCGACCTGCCGGTCGCAGGCCTTGATCTCGCAAAGGAAGACCAGATCCTGCCTTACTTCGTCACCACGCAACTGCCGCGCATCGGCCTGCTCGGGTTGCTTCTGGCCGGGCTGTTCGCCGCCGCCATGAGCACGATTGATAGCGGAATCAACGCGGTGACCTCGGTCATCGTCTACGACTGGCTGGCAGGCCGGCAACTGTCTCTGACGATCAGTCGGGTCCTCACCGCCGTACTGGGGGTCACGGTCATTGTGGCCGCGCTCTTTGTTCCTGTGCTCGGCAAGAACGTCATCGATATCATCATTGTCATCGCCGGGACCTCCTTGGGCATGCTGCTGGCCGTGTACCTGCTGGGAATGTTCGTGCGTCGGGCGAATCTGGCCGGAGTTCTGGCCGGCCTGGCGGCCGGGCTGGTCTGCCTGGCCCTGGTATGGAGCCGGGTCCCCTACTGGTGGTACGGGGCCTTCACCATCGTTCCGACCTTCATCGTGGGAGCCCTCGCCAGTCCCCTATTTCCACGGCCGCACGAATCCGCCCTGAAGGGTACTCTGTTGAGAGGTGGGCAAGCACCATGAGAGTCGCACGCAGAAAACAAAGGACCGCCCATATCGGCATCTTCGGGGTTGGATTTCATAAGTACTGGCCCCAGTTCGACGGGCTGCTCGACGAGATGAGACGCAAGCTGGACGTCTTCGTGACCAAGGTGAAAGCGAATCGCGTCCAAGCAACGAACTTTGGCATCGTGGATGATGGCGCTTCGGCGTACGCCCTGCTCCCGAAACTCAAGGCCGCCGATCTCGACTTGGTGTTCTGTGACATGCTCACCTACGCCACGTCGGCTTCCTTCGCGGCCCTCGTGCGCGGGCTGGATGTTCCCCTGGTCCTGGTCGCGTTGCAGCCGTTGAAGGCCCTGGACTATGCCAGAGCGTCGACCTACATGCAGTTGTGTAACGACGATTTCTGCGCGGTCCCCGAATTCACGGGAGTGGCCATCCGCATGGGCAAGAGGCCCCCGCCGGTGATCCTCGGCACGCTGGAGGACGATCCGGAGGCCGAGCGGGAAATCGCGCAATGGTGCGACATCGCCATAGTCCTGCATGACCTGCGGCGGGCCCGGATCGGCCACTTCGGACACCCCATCGAGCACATGCTGGACATGCAGACGGACCAGACGGCGCTCACTGCGGCCTTTGGCTGCCACATCGTTCAGACGGAGGCCGAGGAGCTCTTGCGGCTGGAGCACACCGTCACCGACGAGGAGATAGAGGCCAAGAAGGCGCAGATCCTCGCGCTGTTCGACACGCCTGATCCAAAGTCCGATCCCCTCACGGAGAAACTGACGGACAAGGACCTGCAGGTGGCCGCCCGCGTGGCGGCGGCGTTGGACAAATTCGTCGAGGCCTATGATCTGGACGGGCTGGCCTACTACTACGAAGGACAGGAAGGCAGCCCGCTGAGAGAGCTCGTCACCAACCTGATCGTCGGCAATTCCCTGCTCACCGCCGCCGGCTTTCCCATGTGCGGCGAATCCGATCTCAAGACCTGTATCGCCATGCTGATCATGGACCGTCTGGACATCGGGGGCAGCTTCGCGGAATTTCACCCCATCGACTTCCAGGAGGGCTTTGTCCTGGTTGGCCATGATGGACCGCACCACCTCAACATCGCCGACGGCAAACCGGTCCTGCGGAGCCTCGCCAAATACCATGGCAAACCCGGCTCCGGCGCGAGCGTCGAATTCAAGATCAAGGAAGGCCCGATCACGATGCTCTGCATCGGCGTGACCACGGCGGGCCGGTTCCAGTTCATTCTTGCCGAGGGCGAGAGTGTACGCGGCCCCATCCCCCCTACCGGAAACACGAATACCCGGGGTTTCTTCCAGCCCGATGTCCGCACGTTCCTCCAACGCTGGGTGGCCCAGGGACCGACCCATCACTTCGCGCTGGGAATCGGGCGCCACGCCCGCACTATCGAGAGGATTGCCGAGAGCCTGGGAGTGGAAAGCGTGATTGTCACGCCCTAGTAGCTCATCACATTTGATGTTGTGAGTGGACAGGTTTTGCCGATTTTCCTTGAGGCAAAGGAAGCCTCTACAACCGTAAAGGAGAATCGGTATGAGCAAGAGGTATGTGGGTCGGTTGACAAGTGAAGAACGAAGGGATTTGCAGCGTCTGGTCAGTGCCGGTAAGGCCGCGGCCCGCAAAATTCTTCATGCCCATGTGCTGTTACAGGCGGACGAGGGGCCAGACGGTACGGGATGGCACGACACGCAGAT
>CAYHAJ010000279.1:0-30213 GCA_964354535.1 uncultured Pirellulales bacterium | reverse complement strand
TTATCCTGCCAAGATCAAGGTAACCGACGAGCAACTGGGGCAACTACGCCTCAAACGTCACGAATTCCACGGCGAATGGAACTACACCCTGTCTCCACGGAAGTGAAAGTTGTTCAGGTTATTATTGCGCAGTCACTAAGTATCAGAGGAAAGCGTCTTGACACCCGGTCCGCCAAGCCCTTGTGTTCGCTCAGCAGACGCAAGCAAATGAACTCAACATCGTGATGCGTCGCACAGCCATGTCTCATGAAGGATCTCTTCTTGTCCCTTAGTTCCTCTCTCTGTTCGGCTGTGAATTGTATGCGTTGCCGAACCGTATCGACGGTGTTGGACCGCGAGTCAAAGACGTAGCATTTCTTCTCGCAGTCCCAGTAGTATTCATTCGCCTTGATCGGGCCGCTATGGGGGTACGGGGCCGTTTGAAAACCCTTGAGGAAGTCTGCCGCGCAATCCTGATCGATGAGCCGAATGCTTCTGTCGCCTCCGACCCCTTCATAACCGGTTAGAAGATGAGCGAAAGGATTGGCTATGTAGCCGTGCAACCAGCTTGACAGGGTACCGACAAAGTGCGGGTAGGCAGCTCTCTCGGCTCCGACGAATTGGCAAACGCGCTGGCATATGACGTCTGCGGCGTTGTTGGTGAAGGTCAGTACGGCAATTCCTCCAGGCTGTCGGTCCCATTGCCTTATTTCATAGGCAGCCTTGAGTCCGATCACCTCCGTCTTCCCACTCCCCGGGCACGCACTCAAAAACACGTTCCGGTCGGTTGGAATCTTCGCATATGCCAATTGTTCCTCAGATTTCTCTTTGATACGGCAGCACTTGTATCCACTGCATAGGGGATTCTGACGGGCAATAGTTGCATGGCATTCATCCGGAGACATTCCATCCGGTTTCCCGCATACTATAGAGGCAAACCATCCTATCATCTCCTCATGGGTCATCGGGGTCTCCGCCACAAGCCCAAATAATGCTATCTCTGAGGTATCTCGGGACCGTAAAAGTAGTTGCCGGATCGGCCAACCTGCCGGATAGGGTCTGCGCGAAAAGTCCCTTGCCGACCGTTCTACGCTCTATAGCCTTCAATAATGTAAAGGCCGCTTGTGCCTTCTTCGACGAACTTGTCTCGTCTTTCCAAGGTACTCTGATGAGTCTCTTGAGCCCGCTGCCTGGGATAATGTCCAGGAGGGCAAGAAGCATTTGGTCTAGGTTGCCGCCTTCCATTGCCAGATCGTACTCGAAAGTCTTCAACGTGCCGGCGAAGAGTCTAGCACACGCGGAGGAATTGACATCCCCCGTCAACTTCAACGCAGGATTCCTTCCCTTCATCTGGTGTTCCGGCGTTGGTTTAGATCGCTTCGGAGGGTCTCTGTCGGTCACCCCTGAACACCGAATCGGGATGTTCTCCCCCGGTGCACCTGCGACGTTGCAGAATAGCTGCATGAAGTGCTTGAAGTATGTCCCTTCCATGCTAACAACCGTCACTCCAGCATCCTCCAGAGAATCTGGCAGTCTCCGGCACGCGCTCTTCCGATCTGCGTTATATTTCCTCAACACGCGGCGTGCCAGTTCGGGCAAGAGCATCGCCTCCGCAATGCCCTCAACTAGAATCACCCCTCGCGCAAACAGAAGAGTGCACCTCGTAACATCCAGCCACCGTGAGATGAATCTCTTGCTCTGGGGCGAAAGACCAGAAGCGTCGAGGCGGACGCCCATGTATTTGTATCCGTCCGCGTGCTGGACTCTAGATAGATGTACCAGCGAATCAATGCAGGTAGCTGAAGCAAGGACGGGCGAGTGGGTGGTTACTATTACTTGAACATGGTGTTGAGTCGCCTGCTTCTCGAGATACTGCATGAGCCGTATCTGAAATTGTGGGTGCAGGTGAGCCTCGGGCTCTTCAATCAACAGCATTCTGAAAGAGACGTCCTCGCCGGTTTGTGCCAACTCTGCCAAGACGGTCGCGATGTAGAGGAGGTTATTGTAACCGAGACTGTTCTCCTCCAGGCTGCGAAATGCATCTATGTTCACAGTGGAACCTACAACCGGAAAGAAGAAGAGCCTGAGACTCTCCACAATCCGGTTGAAACTTGCCTCGGTAAACTTGATCCGCGTATCTTGCCCAAATACATTGCCAATAGCGTCCACGAGTCGAGTCCGTATCAGATCATTGGCCTCAGAGATATGCTCATCCTTCACCGAGGAGAGGTGCTTATTGAATCTCCTGACTTTGGTTTCAAGAGGGTGTGGCTCCCTCTTTCCTCCTGGAGCCTGAAGGACCTGCCGATTCAGATTCTTGAGGAGACGCGCCAACCGTGAAGACTTGCCCTCCCGCAATCTGGCCTCAGCGTCACGCAAGGGCGGGAGATACACGCAGTCAATCATGTCGAAAAGCTCTCGCTCAAACATGCTCGCTCGACTGGCGCCGCCCCAAAGTACCGGCTTATACCGCCCTTTGGAATTCTGCTTGTTGTCAACGAGGAGCGTCAGCGTTGCGTTTCCCCGCGAGTCGGTCCACGGCAGGAATGCGACCTGCTGATTCTGAGATAGGCCAGTGAACGAAGCTTGTATCTTGAAAGCTTCGCTTCGTTCCCGATCCTCAGCAAACGGCAGGAAAAAGTCGGTATCCGAGAGCGGTTTTCGTTCAAAGTCGTCGTCCGCGAGCAGTAGACGGATTGCGTCCACAACCGTGGACTTGCCGGCCGCATTCTCCCCCACGAGGACATTGAGCCCTTCTCGAAACTGAATGGTGAAAGGTTTGCCGAAGCTCTTGTAACCCTCGATTGACAGGCTCTCTATATGCATGCGCTCTCCCCCACAATCAAAGCCGAATCACGGGAATTCGTATTACTACTCGTTGGAATCTTGTTTTCTTGCGCAAATTTCCGATCGAGAGAAGCGCAAGTCCTTAGAATACAAATACTTGGTTCTCACACGGAGCCACAAAGCCACGGAGCCTGAGGGGCATTTCCGTATCTTTCTTCTTCGTGCCTTGGTGCCTTTGTGTGAGGACATGTTTTGGTTGCGGCCGAAGGCCGCGCTGGGTCATTGGTGCCATTCGTGGTGGAGAAGCATTTTCGTTGCGGCCGGAGGCCGCACTGCGATCTTGGCGTCTAATGAATCGTGGCCCTGCCTGCCTCCCGAAGAGAAGAGGCGGTTCAGGGGAGTGAACGGTGCCCCTCGCCTCGGACTGTGCCTGGTAGTGGGCAGAAAGACGAAGAGACCGCCCACCAGCGGACGCCTCCGGCAAGATTTTCGAATCCATCGCCCTCCGTCCAAACAATTCCCTTCCGCCTATGGCCGATCTCTTCCTGTTTCCGGCCATGAACCGTCTCCGGAAACCCCACGCACACGCCAGAGGCCCAAGACGTGCGAAACGCGGAAGCAGACCAAACGTTACCCCACTTCCCTGAACCGCCTCTTCTCTTCTCCGTCTTTTCAACGCGGTGGGCGAAGTACAAAAGAACCGGATGAACCCCTTTTCGCTTGCCTCTTTGGTCCTCCTTCGCGATACTGGATGAAACTGCGAAACAGTGGTTGGCGGCTCTGGTACGCCGGACGGGCTTGATGAGGTGGAACTGAACGGAATGCCGGCAGAAGCCAGAACGGCAGGCGATAAATGAGACAAAGGTGAGCTATAATAGGTGGCTTTCCCCATTATTCCCGTTGCGGATCGGGTGTGCTGGTGTGCTCTACCCTGTGCTCAACCCGGGAGAATAACGAATGATGAAGACGTGCGGTTCGTCCTGTCACGGCCGTTGCGTGCGCAACGCCCGCGCCAGGCCGCCCCGCAGGTTGTGCCGGACGTTCGGTCAGAGGATGTATCAGGAGACTTGGTGAAATGATAACGCGACAGCTCATGTGTGTTTGTCTATTGCTTTCCATCTTGACAGGTTGCGGTAAACGCCCGCCTCTTGCCTTGCCAACATCTGACTGGACGACGTCTGAGCCGATATCAGGCTACCAGTGGTACATTGATGGAAAACCAGATGGAGAACGCAGGGCCATCGAAAAGACCAGCCGGCTTCTTCTTCACGCTGCAACAATAGACGGGGGGGATTTTATAACTTGGGCATTGCAGGTTGCGCCCGGAGAGAGCAACATTATTGGTTCCGGGCGAATCAAGATTGACCCAACGAACCCGCCGAAGCTGAGTTGGCCCCCGGGCGGCAGTCTTCCAATTGACAATCGCACGTGCATCTTTCGGATTGAGCAAGGAGGATCGAGGTCAGAGATCAGAGAACTGTTTGTTTACTCAATGCCATCGGCAAAGACTGAACAAGCGGGTGCGGCTGACTCCGGTTCCGCTGACGCTTCACCGAAGTAGCAGACCCATACGTTATGCATCTTGGCGGCGCGCCGGACGGCATTGCGCTCGCAATAGCGATCATGAGACACAACGACCATTTCGAGACAGCCCTGTGCGTGGTCCAGAATTCCCCATAGGACCTCCTTGCTCCGCCAACACGATACTTCCTTTACACTTCCGTGTCCCGCCCGCGCCACATGTGCACAGGGGCGGTTCAGGGGCGTAGACGCTACGCACGTGCTCGCCGTCGCTCCGGGATCCCAACGTCGTCGCGTTCCGTTGCGATGTTCTCCGGAGGCGGTTCATGGGCCGAACCCCTTTTGCAGACGGCCCATAGGCGGATTGGGTTCCCAAACGCGATGCGTCGCGTTTGGGAACCCATTCCTACGGAAGGAGTCCGATTCAGGGCTTCGCCTTCTTGATTCCGGCCTCTTCCGCTGGTGCCCGGTCTCTTCTGGCTCCGGGCACGTGTGATCTTACTCCCAGACGGACCGACGCGTCCGATTCCGCAGCTCCCTGTGCGTGGAAAGGTCCCCCCATTCCCGCACCCTGAACCGCCTCTTCTGTCCTCGGCGTCAGGCTTGGCCCCTTTTCCATGGGGACTCACGCTAATGAATCGTGACCCTGCCTGCCTCCTGAAGTGAAGAGGCGGTTCAGGGGAGTGAACGGTACCCCTCGCCTCGGACTATGGCTGGTAGCCAAGAACCCTCTGCCCATCCGCAGGGGTGAAGTCTTCCGTGGGCGGAAAGACGAAGAGACCGCCCACAAGCGGATGCCTTCGGCAAGATTTTCGAATCAATCGCGCTCCGTCCAGACAATTCCCTTCCGCCTATGGCCGGTCTCTTCCTGTTTCCGGCCATGAACCGTCTCCGGAAACCCCACGCCCAGGCCAGAGGCCCAAGACGTGCGAAACGCGGAAGCAGCACAAACGTTATCCCACTCCCCTGAGCCGCCTCTTTCAGGATGCTGTCCCCAGATTCGCCTGCCCTCCAATAATGAATAATGAAGACGTGACCCTGCCTGCCTGACCCTGCCTGCCCCCACCCTGCCTGCCCCCCACTGCCTGCTTTGACCCCCGCTTTCATGGCGTCTCCGGAATTCCGCAAATCATGACCATATTCCAGTTCGATATGGTATACCAGATAGCTGAACGTTACTCGTGCAGGTGGTCGGGAGGCTGTGCCTCTGCAACTCGGACTCCAGCAGCGCCTTGACAGACTCTAGTCTGAGCTCCTCGTTCTCGCGTGAACATGGCCCCACAACAATGTGGGCGCCTTCCCAGAGGGCCGCATCATCAAGCTTGAAAGGGACATATGGAACGAGACAATCGCCATGCTTCTTGAACTGACGTGGCCTACGGTTGGTGAAGCAAACCAGACGCCACTCCTTTTCGCAATCGAAAGCCTCATGCTTGAACGTTGCCGCAAAGCACCCGAGCACCAGTGCATGGGATAGCCACATTGAAGTTGCTTCTTCTTCACTTTGCGGGATGCAGCTCTTCAGTCCGTCGAAGGCAGCATCTATGGCATATCCGGCCTCCTTGAGACCATACTTGCACTCGGTAAGAACAAAGTCGTGCCGTTCGCCAAGTGCTCTCAGCCTGTCAGTTGGAAATCCTATGGAGTAGCCACCGTCGTGGCAGTATGCCCGCCATTGGCTGAGGTCGTTCCTCAACAAAGAAAATGAACAAACATAGATGGGGAACTGCTTCAGCGTCTCTTTGGGTAAATCCAGCAACCCGTCAAGTGCAAGCAAAGTTCTCTTCTCCAGTGTATCCTTGTCCATGGGCTGAAGCTTGTCCTTGACCACTCGTTTGAATGCATCTCTTCCGAGGTAGAACTCTGTCGAATCATTTAGGTAGCGGATGTCGGTTGCCCACAACTCCTGCTTCCTGATGATACCTAAGAGTCCCCCCGCGGTCGTATAGTGGTACAAGTGCACAGGCTTCACTTTCTCACTCATATAGTTCTGGTCCTTGATTGCGGGGGGAACCGCGGAAGCACCCGACTTTCCGCGGCATCTGAACCCCGTTACTGTCCCTATAGTCGGTCCCATCCTACCCCTTGTGAGCGGGCGGAGCAAGAAGAAAGAGCGGGCGCCAGCCGGGGACTTCGGGGGCCGGGGACTTCGGGGGCCAGCCCTTAAATTAACAGTTAGGCGGTAAAGAGGGTCACGCGGGCCATAAGAGACAAGGCGGTGTGCGGAGCACACCCTACCGGCTCACGCCGTGGCCATGCGGGTTTGGCGACCGGGCCGAAGAAGGGGGTCACCCCAGTCTCGGTCTGCGAAGTGTGCGGTCGCATCCGGGGGGAATTCGGGGTCATCCATATAGGGTTCCTGTCAAGTAAGAAAATATTTTCTCCGGACCGAAATAGCGCACCGTCAATATCGGATGCGATCTGTCGGTTTCCTGTTGTGGTCGGCGGTTTGGCTACGCGACCTTAACGTACCGAAACGTCCTGGACCCCTCGCTCTGCTTCGCACCTGCCAGTTCTCTGGGCATTCATTCGTCGAGTCCGTCAGCCACCGGCCGACCGCTCTTTCGCGCAGTCATCCATCCGGATCTAGGCCGGGCCCCTCGGATCGCCGACCCGAGCACCCGGCCCCATCCCGACACGTCGGGACCAGAACAACGTCAGTACCGCACCCGGTTCAATAGCAGGTCCCTCCGGCCGGAGAGACCGGACACATCTGTGACTGACCTGGCCGGGCCAGGCCGTCAAACCTGTCTGACTCCGGACGCGGGCGAAAGAGAATTTCGAAGGACCGCAGTCGTTTCGTCATTTATCAGCAGGAGGCGGCGGTCGTCCAATCACACCTGGTGGTCTGAGCCAACCCCGAATCCAAGATCGACCGCCGCCTCGTTACGCTCATCCGAACACCCGCGTCAGATCGAAGTTCTCCTGTCGTTTCATCATATAGTAGGCCGCCTTACTCCACTTGGCCGCCAACGCCTTCGTCGCCAGCGCCCCGTTGCGTTTGGCGCGCTTCTGGTCGTAGAAGCTCTTGGCCTGGGGGCAGGTGCGCAGGGCATGGTGCACCGCCTCCACGAAGGCCCACGCTAGGTAGGGGTTGCCATTCTTGGCGTTGTTGTGGGCCTTCTTCTTGCCGTTGGAAGGGTGCGTGGCCCGCACGCAGCGGCAGTAGGAAGTGTAATCCCCGACCGTCTGGAACCGTCCGATGTCCCCCGTTCCCAGCATGATGGTCAAGGCCAGGATCGTCCCGACGCCCGGCAGCGTCAGCAGGCACGCATAGGCCGGCCGGAGCTGCGCGTGCTCCAGCACCTTCTGCTCGAAGCGTTTGACCTTCTCATTGAACCGCTCGATCAGATCCACCTGCTCGGCGGTCACGAACGTCAGACAGTCATGGTCCCCGAGCAGCTCCGCCCGCTCCTCCACGCTGAGCCTCCGCAGGGCGCGCCAGCCGACCGCTTGCCCGGTCTGCCGCAGGGCCAGGTTCTGGAGGCTCAGGACGATCCCCGTGCGTTGCTGCACCAGCAGGGTTCGCCGCCGCAACAGGTCCCGCACCGGCCGGTCCTCCTTGGGATAGATAGAACCGGTCGGTAATACCCCCAACCGCGCCAGGCGGGCGAGGAACGCCGCGTCCGTCAGATCGTCCGCCTCCTTGATCCCGTCGTACTGCTCCATCTCCGAGGGGTGGGCCAGCACTACAGGATATTGCTTCTCCAGTAATCCGTCTACCAGCCAGTACCAGTTGTAGGTCGATTCCACTGCCACCACCTTGAGCCGGGCGCGGAAGGACGCCAGCGTCTCGAGGACCACCGGCAATTCGTTCGGCAGTCGCTTGTGCAGCAGTTGCTTGTCCCGCTCGTCCGTGATAACATACATCGCATTGTTCGAGTGCAGATCGACGCCACAGTACAGTGTCTTACGCATCTTCGGGCTCCTTTTTTCGAGCGTCCGCCATCCTGGCGCTGCCCCGCGCAGGGCAGCTTTCAATGTCCCAGTGTAGCGACCTCAGGGAAGGAACCCTATATGCTTATCACATCTTAAAAACTAACTATTCTCTGCAAAGAAAACACTGGAGCGCGGGGAACGAATGATGCGACCGTCCCGCTCCCCTGGCAGGAGATCATGGGGTACGGATGATCTTGGCGTCGTGGAGACGCGTCATTAACAAAGGTAAGGCGATTGGAGGTCATGGTCTCAGGAATAGTACCATCCCTGCGCTCCGGGGTGCAAAGGAGTGGCTGGTGCCCGTGCAGGTTATCTCTCCGGTTCCACTGATGCAAAAACCTTGGGTGTCATACCATTCGAAACGATACAATGCACCTGTTTTCAGACCGGATACTTCGAAGGGCTGGCCGCCAGGCTGGTAGACGACATACTGTTCGCCGGCCTTGGCCAGGCAGAATCGGGTCGACGCCAGATCGCCACGCGGGGCTGCGTGAGCGAGATCCATCTGCTTGACGTACACAATGGTCTGACCGACGCTGCGTCGGATTCGCTGCCAGTCGGGTCCCTCGGCCTCCAGATTCTCAAAGGGCTTGTCGTAGAGGTTGAAGTGGTAGCCCCTCGTGAAGGCGCTCCAGACGAAACCGATGTCATTGCTTCCCGGGGCCACATGGTCCATATCCACGATGGCCGGCTTGCCGGCACTGTTGGCCGGCGGGTCTTTCCGGCGGTAGGCACCGGAGTCCCAACTGCCCGCCACCGCGAAGCAGTCCGCGGGACTCGAGACCAGGATGTCGCGCGGCATCGGCTGCCACTGGCCGGTACGGGTCCTGCCACCGAAGGACATCAGGACGAGATGCTGCTTCGGCTTGCCGCGCTCGTAATCTTTGATGAACTCGATCATCCGGTACTGCCAGTCGGGGGCGTGGAGCTCGTTGGCGATTTCATAGAACACGTTGTCGAGGTGGTTAACTGTGTCGATGACCTTCCGGACGTAGGCGTGCTGCAGCGATAGCACCCGCTCATCGTTCGTGTAGAAGAACTCGATTCCTTTGCCGTCCCCATTGTCGTCCGTGTGAATTCCGTTGATGTTGTTGGCTCTGTTGAAGACGTTGCCGTCCCACAGCGTCTGCGGCGGCTGGCCGCAGGATTCGCCGCCCAGGAAGCCGTAGACCTCGAAGAGCATGATCGAGACGTAGATGCCGCGCTGCTGCAGGTCTTCGCAGCGACGTCGCAGCCGCTGAAAGAACTGCTCGTCAAACTGGTGCAAGTCAAACTCGTTGCCGCCGTCCCGGGCCTTGCCGTGGCCCTCGACGCGCCGGTAGGGCATCGGAGAGGCAATCGCGTGGTTGACCGGCGCCAGGGACCCGCTGCCGGTGCTCCAGATGATCCAATTGCGCAGATAGTTGAATCGGTGCTCGCTCAGAAAGTCCAGGTAGGCGTCCCAGTCGAGCTTTCTTTGCTTGTCGCGGATGAACTCCTTGTTGAACGAGTTGTCCTGCAAGTCCACAAAGCTCTGGTGCCCCGCGAGATAGAGCGCCTGTCCGGAGCCGTCCGTGAAATAGCGGGGGTTCTGCGGATGCACGCGCAACAGCCCCACCGCCAACGCGGGCTCCGACAGAAGCACAACCGTCAGGATCGCCAGTATGCGGACCATCATGTGAAATCGGTTTGCCATAGACGTTCTCATCGCTCGACCTCTTGTGGCGAGGACCACTGCAGGAGAGGCTGCAAGTCGATAGCCCCCTTGGCTTGCACCGTGGGTGGGCTCAAGAGCACGGCCGTACGAGCGGCCTGTCCGGCGGACAACGTCACTTCGAAGCCAATCATGCGCGTACCGGGATTGGGAGCGTCGTAAGCGGCCGGCGGCGCGGTCGAATAGGTGCGTAGCTGCACCTTGGCGTCTGTGAGTACGCTCAGGCGCATGGTCTTTCCCTCCTGTGTCAGCAGAGCATTCTTGTCGTCCTCAACAGAGACTGAAGCGGGTGTTACCATCGCCCACCGCACGGTGGCTGGCTGATCGGTTGCCTGGAACTCATCCTGGATCCGGATTTGTCCATTGGGCAACAGCGCAGCGCCCCGCAGTGCCTGCGCCAGTTGGCCGGCATACACGGTGGACATATCGAAAACCACGTGGGGAAATACCTGGCGATCCGAGTACCGAATGATGGGTGCGGATCCCTGGACCCGTTGGTGCTGACCGTTGACTGCCAGCGTGTTGTGGGCCAGGTTGTTGTAGCGGAAGATCGTCCAGCGCTGCGCATTCTGACTTCTGCCCCAGAGATCCATGCCGCGCGACTCGATCTTGTTGTAGCTCTCCGGCCCGAGATCCGCCGCCCAGCGCAAGCCTCCCGCATCGATGACGAAAGATCCCACGTCCATGTGACCATGAGAGACGCCGGGCGATCCTCCCTTGATCGCCAGATAGACCGCCTCCGGGTCAGTCCAGGAACTGCGAAACAGCGCTACCGGGTTGCTGCCGCGTCCGCGCCAGCACAGGGCCTCTGGAGCGGCCGATTCGCCTTGACGCCAGAGCAGCGCCAGGGGCGCCAGGCGGTCCTGCACCAAGGCCGACGGGTTTCGTGACAGCGCCTCCTTCCAAAGCCGATCCTGATGCCAAGCCAGCGCCGGCTGCCGATACCTCTGGGCAAACCAATAGACGGTGGCCAGGAAGTCGCCTCGCGAACCGCTATCCGGGTAGTTGAAGTACAGCCCTGTTGGGCCGGTGACCTGGAGATAGTAGGCGGCGCTGCCGGCGAAGCCGGGCGCCTGGGCCAGCCCGAACTCTGTTCCCAGAGCCGACTCCAGGGCCGCCAGCAGAAGCACGTTGAAGCTGGTCCCGTACACCCAGTAACCGGGTCCTTCCGGGTAGGCTCCGTCCGCCTCATACTCAGCCATCACTGCCTGCACGCCATTGACGGCGCGATGGACCAACTCCCGGGCCAGTTGGGGCTGATCCTCCGCCAGGGCCAGAACGCCCAGGGTGATGCCGGCGTTGCACACCTGATTCCAGTTGTTGTGGCCGCGCACCCAACTCGCGTTCTTCAGAGAAGGCTGGATGCCTTTTTCCATAATCGCTTGCCGAATCGTGGCCCGGCTGGTCTCGGGCAGATCCGGATAGAGCCAATCGTACCCGAGCGCCAGCGCCGCCGTCATTTCCGCCACGTCCAGGAAGTGACTGGGATTCCAGTCGGAGAAACCGGCCGCCGCCAGCATCTCTTGTTCCGCTCGCTCCCGATACGCCGGCCGATGGCTGAACCGATAAGCGGTGCTGAGATGAAGCACTCGATCCAGGCAGGTGCGGGAGACGCTGAGCAGGCGCCGTCCGGTCTGGATGCGTCTCACCGGCTTCTGAGAGATGATCGTATCCGCCTTCTCCAATATGGCCCGGTAGAAGACCTGTAACGACGGATTCGACTTCAGTCGGGCCTGGATCTCGGCAAGCTGTGCCTCAGTCATGAGCAGGCGAGGATGCTGTGGCAGAGGTCGGTCAAAGGCCGCCTGAACCTCGGCCATGGGAATCTCGCGGAGCCCCGTCTGCGCTCCCATGAGAGATGAAGTGTATAAGCTGATCACAACGGCGAGAAACGAGAGGTGTTTCATGGCAGTTTCCTCAGAATAGCGATGCTGTGCTGGCCCAATCGTCCGTTTCCGGAGACTTGCGCCCTGTAATGAAGCTGTACGTAGTCCAGCCGGACGGCTTCCCTGCCGTCGCCCCGGACCTCTATCGTAATCTCGTCGCCGGTGTCGACCGTTACATTGGCAACCGTCTTGCTCTGCCAAGCGTCATTGTCGGCGGATGCCGTCCAACTCTCGCCTTGCCGGAGCCCATCGACGTAAAGTGCGAGCTGTGATTGACCCCCGTCTTCATCAAGGTATCTGATCTCTACATCGTAGAGGCCACGGTCCCCCGCATAGGGCTGGTCGAAGGACGTGCGGATGCGTCCGGCGCCGACTTTCGGTTGCCTGACGCTCAGGCGGTGGGAAACGCTGCGCTCGTTCCGACGTTCGACCTCGTAATTTTCCAACACCTGGAAGTTCTCCGCCTCGATTCGGACTTCCGTCCTTGGGTCCACCGGTAAAGGGAGCCTCTTGTCCTCGAGCACGGCTTTCAACTTGGCCGGCGTAGCCTCTTCATCTCCGGTCAAAAGGAAATACGTCATCGTGGCATCGGAAACATCGCACCGCTGTTCCACCTCCAGTCGTGCATAGATCCATCCGAGACGGGCATCTTTCGAGTCCTTCATCCAATGGTACAACGCCCACTGTGCGGGTGTGGAACTGGTGCGGGTGGCGTTGGTCAGCCCGCTGCCGGGCTTGACTTGGACCCAGTGGACCCCGGATTCGATGATGTCGCGCTTATTGTATCGGTGCAGATGCTCCTTCTCCGGCTGCGGGAAGCCGTCGTTCCAGACACTGTGGGAGAGGCAGTAAACGTGCTTTCGTTTGGCTGGATCGGATTTGCGGATTCCGAGAAGGGGCACTTCCATCGGGCCCGCCAACACGTAATACAGCGGATTGTCGGCTGACGACGCATCGATGGCACGCCGGATGCTTTCGAGAGCGCCATTCGGGTCCTTCTGGCAATCGAACAGGATGGCACGAGGAACGCCGTACCGCTCGGCCGCCCCCAGGACGCTCTCGACCATCTCTCGGTAGAACCGCGGATCGTTCTTGCCCAGGATGCTGCAGTGATCCACATGGACCAGCTTACCGGTCACCCCGAAGGCGTCCAGCAGGGCGATCGCCACGGGAAAAGCTCCCCAATCATCTTCGTCATTGCAGTTCCCATCGGAGCTGAAGGCGATGCGGCCCTTGAACTCTTTTCCATCGAAAGGTCCGGGGTGCGCCGGAAGGCTGGCGGAGCAGACCAGAAGGAGGACGACCGTTGTCCGGAGAATATCCTGGTGATGTCTCATGTACAACCTCTGATCCGAACGATTCTCATAGTGCCATCCGGCCCCACAATGAAAGGCCTGAGACCGTTCTACTCAACTGCGATACGGGCCGTCAAGCGGATGTCTCTGCCGGCGGAAGAATGAGTAGGCGGCGTCGCGACCAGGAGGTACACTGGGCGTGGTGAGGGTTGGCGCCGGCCGACCGCCACGGGGTCGAGGCTTGAACGGCGGCACCGGAACGATGGGAATAACGGCGGTGATGCGGATGGTCAGCAAAAGACGCGTCTCTGGCTTCGTTGCTTTCTTGATGACGGTCTTGTTCCATGCCGGGCACGACCCGGCGCAGGCCGCAGTGCAAGGAGAGGATGCGACAGGCAATGTCGTGACGATTCTGAAGGCGGACCCGGATAACCCGGCCGGGCGAGCGGGCAATGGCTTTCGGATCACCTATCGCTGGCAGGCGGCGCCCATGGGCAAGGACTACACGGTGTTTGTCCACGTTGTCGACCACCAGGGCAGGATTGTGCTCCAGGACGATCATGAACCGCCGACGCCGACCTCGCATTGGGACGGTTTGGTGACGTACACACGCAGTGTGCCTTTGGAGCAATGGCAGGTCAAGGACAAGCGGACGGTTGACGTCGCACTGCCGGAAGGTCGGTACGCGATCGGTGCGGGCCTGTATGACAAGAAAGACGGGCGAAAGGTCCTGCTGCACGCGGGCCTCGGCGTGACGACAATGGCGGAGGGACGATACCGGATCGGCACGCTTACCATCGACGCGCGGGCGCCGATTCCCGGGCCGGGCGAGAAGACCCTGGATCTGACGGGTCATCACCTGACGTTCAACGAGGAGTTCGACGATTTGAGCGTCTCGGCCTGGGGCCCCGCCGGACCTGGCGGGACGCGGTGGATCGCTCACACCCCCTGGCGCGGGGATTTCGGCGACGCCCGGTTCACCGATCCGAGGCCCGGCTTCCCTTTCACGGTCAAGGACGGCCTCTTGCGCATCGAGGCACGCAAGGAGGAGGAGCGCTGGCGCAGCGGACTGCTCTCGGCCGTGGATCCCAACGGCAGCGGCTTCAAGCAGCAGTACGGCTACTTCGAATGCCGCGCTAAGTTCCCCCAGGGGCCCGGGACATGGCCGGCCTTCTGGCTCATGGGCCTCAAGAGCCTCAAGGGCATACCGGGCAACACGGGGCCGCGGATCAACCCCGAGGTGGACGTCGTGGAGCATTACGGGCACTGGCCCTGGCGGTACCACTATGTCCTGCACCAGTGGGGCCGTGACGGTGCGGAGAGCAAGCATGATGGGAAGCGATTCGTTGTGTTCGGCATGGAGGAGGATTTCCACACCTACGGCGTGATGATCGATGAGGAATACATCATCCTCTATTTCGACGGTGTCGAGTTGCACCGGGAGAAGACGCCGGACTCGGTCAAGACGCCGCTGTTTCCCCTGGTGAACCTGGCCCTGGGATCCGGATGGCCCACGGACAAGACGCCCAACCCGTCATACCTGTACGTCGATTACATCAAGGTCTGGCAGAAGGGGATCACGGGCGGCCGAGGAATGCTTTCGCACGGAGAAGAACCATGAAGACCAGACGCGAGTTTCTGAAGACGGCTTCTTGGGGTCTTGTCGTTTCATCGATGCCTGGTGTGTCGTCCTTGGGCAGAAAACCGAGCAAACGGCCCAACGTCATTCTGATCATTACCGACGATCAGGGTTATGGTGATTTCGGCGTCACGGGCAACCCCGTCATCAAGACGCCGCATCTGGACGCCCTGGCCAAAGACAGTGCGCAGATGACCAACTACTACGTCAGCCCGGTTTGTGCCCCGACACGGGCCTGCCTGATGACCGGACGGTACAACTACCGTACCCGGGCCATCGATACCTACATCGGGCGGGCCATGATGGAGCCACAGGAGGTCACCGTGGCGGAACTGCTGGAAGCCAACGGCTATGCCACCGGCATCTTTGGCAAGTGGCATCTGGGCGACAACTATCCAATGAGACCGCAGGAGCAGGGGTTCGAAGAGGTCCTGGTCCACCGGGGCGGCGGGATCGGTCAGCCTTCCGATCCGCCGGACGGAGAAGGCAAATATACGGACCCGGTCCTCTTCCACAACGGCAAAGAGGTTCGAATGAAAGGGTACTGCACGGATGTCTATTTCAACCAGGCCACGGCGTGGATGGATACCGTGCATCGAGAGGGCCGTTCCTTCTTTGTCTACTTGCCCACGAATGCTCCGCATACGCCTTTGGACGACGTGCCACCGGAACTCTATGACCAGTATAAGAAAATGGACTTGGGGAACGACCAGTTCCCGCAGCCGGACGGGCATCCACTGACCCACAAGGTCAACCCCGATCACATGGCGCGACTCTATGCCATGATCACCAACATCGACCAAAATGTGGGACGCCTGTTGGAGCACCTGAAGGATTGTGGCCTGGAAGAGGATACCCTGGTTCTGTTCATGGTGGACAACGGACCGCAGGGCCGTCGCCATGTGGCGGGGATGAAGGGTACCAAAGGGACTATCTATGAAGGCGGCATTCGGTCCCCCTTGTTCGTGCGCTGGCCGCCGGTGCTGAAAGCTGGCCAGAGGAACGACCGCGTGGTCGCCCACATTGACATCCTGCCCACGCTGCTGGAAGCCTGCCGCCTGCGGGTACCGCCGGAGGTGTGTCTCGACGGCCGGAGCTTCTGGCCGCTGCTGAAGGGTGAATCTGTCGCGTGGCCGGACCGGCCTATCGTCATCCAGGCACATCGGGGCGATGAACCGGTCTTGTATCACAACTTTGCGATTCGCAGTCAGGATTGGAAACTGCTGCACGCCAGCGGTTTCGGCACGGAATCGTTCGACGGAGCGCCCCGGTTTGAGCTCTATGACATGAGGGAGGATCCCCTGGAACTGCGGGATGTATCCAAAGAACATCCGGAGAAAGTGGAGGAGCTCAAGAAAGCCTATGAAGCCTGGTTCCGGGATGTCAGCCATACCCGGTCGGACAACTATGCGCCTCCGCGCATCCACGTGGGAACCCCGTATGAGAATCCGGTGACCTTGACTCGCCAGGATTGGCGCCACGAAAAGGGAAGGCCCTGGGCCGAGGATTCGAACGGGCACTGGCTCTTGTACGTGGCCCAGTCCAGCCGTTATGAGATCGCCTTGCGCTTCCATACCCAGGGACAAGGAGGCAGGGCCGTCCTGAAGATCGGCGACTCTGAAGGGCAACAGTCCTTTTCTGCCACGCAGCAGTCCATCCGTTTCCAGGCGGTCCCATTGGAAAAGGGAAACGCAACTCTGAAGGCGACTCTGAGCACAGGGGAGACGGAAAAGGGACCGTGGCAGGTCGATGTGACTCGGATCGACTAAGACTACGGAGCCAGGGCCGAGGGTTTCCTGTTCGTCTGCGTGACACACATGGAATTGGAGGTGACTATGACGCGCACGACTTTCGTCCTCAGTTCGACCCACGACAGTTGCACCGCGGGGGCGGCTATCACAGTTATCTCGACTGGCCCCAAGAGGACCGTCTGGACATCTCGAAATTGTACACGCCGGGCTGCGAGGAGTACGACAACTTCCGCGTCATTATGGACCGTTGGGCCGAAGGCTTGCAGGAATTACAGGAACACGGCGTGGTGGTGATGTGGCGGCCCTACAATGAAGCCACCAACTCCCTGAAGTGGTGGTGTCGCCGGCCGGCGGATCAGTTCAAGGCCCTCTACCGGTATTCGTTCAGGTATCTTACCGATACCAAGAAGCTGAACAACCTTCTCTGGGTGTGTGATGCCATACGCGAGAGCACGCGCGAGCTGAACCTCTCCCACTATCCGGGAGACGAGTACGTGGATATTGTGGGCTACACGATGAATTGGGATTCGGGCCCGTTGGCGCAGCCCGCCCATCCTTATCCGAAGAAGGTGTTTGCCTGTGTGGAATTCAATGTCCGGTTCGACCAGAAGAAATTCTCGTACCTCGACATCACGCGCGACTACGATTACACGCCGAAGTTCCGTTGGATGAGAGACAACCTCCTGTACGCCTCGTTCTTCATGAGTTGGGATCGTCTCAGCGGGCCCTACGGACGCGGCACCCCCGAAAGTGTCAGGGCCATGTACAACGATCCCGTCGTGGCCAACCGCGGCGAGATCCACTGGCGAGATCGGCAATCCCGGGCCGCCGCGAATGGCAAAGATTGAGTAGACCAAGCCCCGGGATCGGGCCCGACACCGATCCCGGACCGGACTGCGGAGTCCGACGAGGAAGCGGTCAGCGTTTGGATTCGCCTCGCCCGGATTCCTCCTCTCGATCCCTGTTGCCGCCGATTAGCCAGGCGCCTTGTTGCATCCATTCGTACCAGCCATGCTCCGCTCTCGCCTTGCGGTTGCGGTTTCTCCAGTACCGGCTCAGATCGAGACTATTCGTGCGCGTGGTTTTCCGCGTGGCAGAGATCAGGGCCTCGGTCGCCACGGCACTGCGGACGACGCTCGTCTGGTAGGGTAGGTAGTATTCGAGGCCGGCGGGGGCAGGCTGATTATGGCCGCCCTCGCGACAGGCGGTCAGACTGTTTCCGTGAGCCGCCATGCTGGGATTCGAGAGGCCCGCAGGATCGGCGGCATTTACCACCAGTCCGAACTTGGCGTAGCTGAGCAGGAGAAGGTTCTTCTGCCGGCGAAGGAGGGCCTCCTCCGATGTCGCGTCGGCCTGGTAGCTCAGGTGAAAATGCAGGTACATGCCGCGCGTGGCCGCGAGATCGGCGATTTCCACCCAGTCGGCATCGTCGCCGATGGTGACAATGGCGTGCACGCCTTTCACCTGGAACCACATAGCCCGCGCGCTGGAGCCCGGTCGAAACAGATCCCCGGGCCGTGTTGCAAGCTGGGTATATCGAGTTGCTATGTTGCCCTGGTCGTCGATGACGAACGCGTAGTTCTTCCGCACGCCGTCATCGTAGGCCGGAGTTCCGACGATGACGTAGATCCCGTTCTCTTTCGCGGCGTTGCGGATCTGATGCAGGGCTTCTTCCAAGGCGGAGACGCTCGCGGCCGCGATGTCCTCGCGTCTGGCGCCCGTCACGGCCAGTTCCGGAAACGCGGCCACGTCCGCTCCCTGCCTAGCGGCTTCCTGGACGCGCAGGAGGATGCGTCTCGTGTTGTCTTCGACGTGACGGGAACAGGCCATCTGCGCGGCAGCGATCTTGAGAGGACGCTCGGCGGAGATCAGCGGGATGACCTTGGGCGCCGCCGGGACAATCCCTTTCTCGATGAGTCCCTTTCCCGCCTCCCAGAACTCCCGCAGGGCCGGGTGGCTTCTTCTGCGGTCCGCTTCCTTTCTATTTGCCAGGTCCGTGTCAATCTCTTCGACGACCCAAACGTCCCGCTCATACGTACGACGGGCCTGTATCATGCCGTCCGGCCGGACGATCGCGCTGCCGCCTCCCCAGGGCGAATGGCCCATGAAATCCGTGTCGTCATGGACCGGGTTGCCGACGATCACGTAGGCGCCGGTTCGCGCCGCCCAGGGACGATAACGGATCCACCGCAGGTCGGGTCTGCCGTCGTCGCCCCCGTGGCCGCCGGAGATGTCGATAATGACCTGTGACTCCTGGGCCAGGCAGGGCAGATCGGAGTGCTCCAGATAACCGCGGTCGGAGCAGACGGAGAGATTGCAGGGCACCCCGTCCACGAAGAGCCGGCGGGGGACTTCCATGTTCTTCTCGTAGAAGACGAGCCGCTTGCCGTTAGGATCGAAGACCACGCCGCGGTTGTGGTAGGGGGCCGCGGTCCGTCGATTTGTAGGAGACGCCGAAGATCGTGTACACGCCGGCCACTTGCGCGCGTCGGCCCAGTTCATCGATGGCCGCGTCCAGATCGGCCTTGGTCGGATGGTCGCCGGCAATATCGGCCCAGTAGAGCGACCCCTCGGGGAAAATGACCAGCCGGCAGCCGCGTTCCTTGGCCTGGTCGATGAAACGCGTGAGCTTCACCCGATTCTTGTCGAGCGTGTCCTCAATGGCGGTCTGGACGACCCCAACGGTGAGTCTCTTCGCGGGGGCGGCCGTCGTGACAGACAACGCCAGCAGGATCGCGATGACGACCGAATGCCGACCTGTGTGAACCATATATGCCTCCATCAGGACCGCTACTCTTCTCTCGTTTATTCGTCCGGTACCAGGCGTCGGATTTTCATTTCCAATTCACCTTCCGGCTCTGCCCCAGTTGATCCGGATGCTTCACGCCCAGAAGATCTCCCCGTCGCGGCTTCGGCCGCAGAGGCAGATAGCCTTGCCGGGCACTTTGCCTTCAAAACCCGCCGGGATTCCGTCGCCATCTTCGGTGCGAATCCACCCTTGTACCTGGCCAAAGTCCCCGGAAGCCGCAGCGCCGAACCAGCCGTCCTGTTCGTGCAGCCGCACCTGGAACCGCTCTCCGCTGCCATGGACAGCCATGACGGCCGCAATCCGCGTAGTGTCAGACTTCTCCACGGTTTCCCCCGTCACGTGCCAGTGGTTGGGCCTGTCTTTGTGATAGGCTTCGGGTATGCCGTGATTGTAGGGGGTGTCGAATCTGTCTGTCTGCGACAGCGCCAGACCCTGGGCGCTGGCCAAGTGGACGTCCAACGTGGCGCCTTTGCGGCGCGCGGTGATCCGGGTGCCTTCGACGTCCATTTTCTCGAAGGCGTGCAGCAGCCATTGGCAGCGGACGGGGCCCGGTGTGGCAATCTCGTCCAGCAGCAGAAAGAGTCCCGGCCGCAGGAAGAGAATCCGACGAACCCATTTCTTGAGCTTGCCCGCGTAGGCCGCCGTTGCATCGCCCGCGACGTAGGAGTATCCCGGCGCATCCTTGAAATCGACGATGGCCCCCGAGGCGGCGGCCGAGCGTATCGTCTGTCCCTGGCCGTCCACCAGGATACAATTGTTCGCTTTCGTCGCCCGCGTCCACTCGGCATGGTGCGGTCTTCCGTAGGACGGCCCGTAATACCCCGACGGAATCGCCAGCGCGGCCCCGCCTTTCATGATCGCAAACGCATTCTGATCCGCATGACTGTGCGAGACGCTGCCATAGGGACTACTCTTGAAGATCAGGCACGTATCGTTCTTCGGATCGGCAAGGTCACCGTGCAGTCCGGCCCAGCCCACGCTCCGAAACGCACGAGAGTTGGGCAGGTCCGTCGGCGCCTTCGCCGGCAGCTCATCCTCATGCAACAGAGACAGAAACGGCTCGCCGCTGCTCGTGTCGCCGGGGGTCTGTTTCACCCACCAGCCAACATGTGGGTCCTGGTAACGATGGGCATGGAACGCCATGAAATCGGCGTAGCCGCTGCTGCCCTGGACGCCGGGGCCGCCCCCTTCGGCGCCATCGCCAAAGGGACGAATCTCGCCGTGATTGGCGGTGCAGTAGAAGAAGAAGTACCGCACATTCTTGAAGAAGGGACGCTGCCAGAGATCGTAGCCGGCAAGCTGCCGCAGCCCCTCGAAGGCGGGAATGTAGAACGTGTTGTACCACAGGCCGTAGGCGGTCCCTTCGGCCCAGCCGCCATCGCTCCCTGCCCAATGGGGGTAGAAGGTCAGGAGCGCTTTGAGCGAATAGGTCAACCAAATCTCGGCTTCTGCGGTTTCGCCGGCCATCGCCAGCGACATGTCCGTGAGATACGCGATCAAGCGGCCATTGTGGCTCTCGCCCGGATTCGTCAGGTAGTTCCCGCGATTGAGCCGCCGGTACGTCTGCCCGGCGCGCTCGCGGCACATCTTGAATACGAGGGCCCGCTCACGCTCGTCCAGAGCGTCGTAGAGCCAGTCATAGGCGAGGTGGGCGCACTTGGAGAAGGACAGGCCCGCCTCATCGCCCCATGTGGCACTGACCGACGTCACGTCGTCATCGGCCGTGGGCCAGGAGGCGATTTCGAGCAGGATCCTCTTGGCGGCGTCCGCATACCGGGCCTCCTGCGTCATCAAGTACGCCAGGGCCAGGTCCATCAACGCGCCATTGACATACCCGCGGAAGTAGCCGAAGTACTTCTGGTACTCCAGGCGTTGCACGACGGGGTCCTTGAGACGGTGGTACTTCGGGAATTCCGGGACGCCCCGCGACAGCGCCTTCCGGGCCCTCGCCTGCAAGTCCCTCCACGCGCCCCGGCGGCTGGTCGCCAGCGTCGCGCGGATGTGGTCGAGGTGGGACTTGGGATAGAGAAGACGCGGATGCTCCCGCGGGACGCGGCGCAGCAGCTCCTTCGGATCGATCCAGGGCAGCTCGGCCGCACCTCGGCGAATCCGGAAGGAGTGTTTGCCCCGCCGCGCGACCTCTTGGCTGTCGCGGTCGAGGGCCACAACGTCCCACGTGTAGGATCCCGCCGTCAGGACCCGGTCCGGGCAGTGGACAGGGTCTGCCCCGGCGCTGCTGCTATAGACACGATCTCCGCCTTCATCGAAGATGTCCACGCGATAGCTCGCCGCCCCGGGACAGGGCAGCCACGCCAACCCGACGGGTGATAGGTCGGACTCCTCACCGTCCCGGGGGCGGGGGAAGAGCATCCCGTCGGATGTCTTGGTTTTCAGAAACCCCGCCGGCCGCCGCTCCTGGGCCGACGACAGATTGCACGGCATGGCCGCGCTCAGTCCCAACGCGCCTGTGGTTTGAAGGAACGTACGTCGTTTCATCTACTGTACCTTTCTGTATCGCGTTGACGCATCTATAACTAAACCGCCTTGCCGTGCGCGACGGCGGTCGCGGAACCTCTACTGGGGACGCAGGGCGGACACATCGACCACAAAATCAGCCTCTTGTGCAGACGGCGAACCAGGGTTGAAGCTGATGACCTCCCGGCCCACCCGCACGGTAGCATCATCGAGACGTTCAATCTCAGGGGCCGCGTCCCGGGGTCGTGAAGGGCAGATGACCGTGAGAAAGCACCATTGCTCGGCGGGGACAGCATTACTGACCCACAGATTGTGGGCGCAGAGCGTTTCGCCCACGCGCCATTTGCGGTAGTCTTCCCCGGTGAACGGATTCACGAAGGCATCCATCTTCGCGCGGTCGTCGACGGTGAGCTTCTCCGGATGAGCGATGTGTTGCAGCCGTACCCGCACGTCGCCCACGGCATAATCGACCGCCATGGCACTCTCCTCAAGATCAAAGGGGTCCTGGGGTAGAATATGATACAGCCAGGTGTATACGGCGGGGCGGGAGCAGGCCAGGTCGTCGTAGATCACGAAGTACCGGTTCCGCACAAACAGAACATGCCGGAGGAAACGCTGCAGATAGGGCAGAGCCCTGGTCTCGTACACATCATCCAAGGGCAGGGACCAGCGCGAGTACTTGCCCGGGGCGCGGGGATAGCAGCGCGTGGCGTCGCCGGCGAAGTAAACGTAGTCCTGACCGCGGGAGAAGGCGGCGATGCGTCCATACGTGGGATAAAGCTGGCCGGTGGACGGCTGCGCCTGTCCCAAGCCGTCCACCAGGATCGTGTTGTGGCTCATGGTGTGGTACGCAAAAGCGTCGCCGTTCGCCGAACTGCCGCCGCCGTGATTGAGCATCTGTCCGTAGGCGTGCAATTGGAAGGAAGCATCGGAGTTGAAGGAGTGGCCGTAGCCGCCGCGTGGGCGGCACTGGAAGATGATGCCTGTGCCCTCCGCGTAGGTCGAGCGTAGGCTCGGCGGACCGCTGGCGGCCATGGCCCATCCGGCGATTGGGAACAAACCGACGGAATCGTTCTCCGGCTGGGGCTCGGGCGTGCGGTAGTAGGCGGGCAGGACGTACTCGATCCAGGGACGGAACGTGGAGAACTCGTCGCCGCCGTACCGCTGCCAGTTCATCAGGAAGCAGCCGTCCCCGGTCAGGGACGCGAGTTTGCGGAAGTGGGCGAGGTGATTGCCGCGTGAAGCATTGGCTTGGTTGCCCCAGGCATGGTGGGGCATACCCACGGGAATGACCCGACGAAAGAATTCCCCCACGCGCCGGTAGTAGGGATTGCGTCCGAGCTGAGCGTCGGGCAGCGTCGTGTCGAAATACATCGTGGCATTCACCAGCCATTTGCATTTGGACGTGCCGTAACCGACGCCTTCGTTCCATGCTTCATCGAAACCATGGCCGCAGGTTACGCCAATCAGATAGTTGAGGATCAAATCGAACCATTCGCGCCCGATCTCGCTGTGTTCGTACAGGGCCAGACCGCACACCGCCGTGCCCATGGCGGCCTCGTAACCGTGACTGCTGATCATCCCGGACATGCCGCCGGCCCGCACCAGGGATCGGCCCGTCTCTTTGTCTTTCCGATTGCGGTTCTTCCACGAGAAGTCGTTCATGATGTGATCGACGCGCCATTCGAGAGATCTGATCATGGTCTGTCGTTCTTCCGCGGTGAGATCCTGATACAGCCAGTCGAAGAGCAGGGCCAGAAACTCATTTCCGTGCGTGGCGTCTTCGTTGCCGTCCCCTCCCAACCCTTCGGGTGACGCCCGCCCGCCCGGCGGGTAGCTGGCCCAGGTCACGGCACGCGATTTCACCCCCGCGTACCGGTCATCACCGGTCATGCGCCAGACGAAACATACCGTCGTCAGATCCTGGGCGATCGTGTAGAACTCTTGGGCGGGTTCGGCCGTGCGGTCGGTTGCCGGAAACCGGCTCCACCAGGGCTTTTGCAGGATCTCATCGGCCTGCCGGCGCAGATAACGCAGAGCAGCGTTCGAGCCGGCGTCGGTTTGTGCCAGCCGGCGGATACGATCCAGATTTTCGGCATTGAACAGGATACGAGGGTGCCCCCGCCGGGCCAGATCGGGGTCCGCCAGTTTCGAACGATCCCAGACCACGGCTTGTTCGGCAATCACGAACGAACGAATCTTGCTCCATTGCACCCGACCGGACCCGGCTTGGTAACCTACACGCCAGTACCAGCGATCCGGCTTTCCCGCCAGAGTGGGGAGAGTATTGTAGAAGTTGTACGGGCAGGTGACGTTCACCACGGGATCCGAGCACTCCGCTTCTCGCGCGATTTGGAGGCGGAACGTGTACAGGGCATCGCGGAAGTCACCGGGCCAGTCCGGCCCATACGGCCAACTCATCCTCGGAGGATTCAAGTCTACGGTTTCGCCGTCCGCCGGTCGCCAGTTTACGTAGCGGCTATAGTGACTGCGCGGACTGTCCGGCACCCTGGCCTCGGCGCCAATGCGTACTGGTTGGGCGGACCCCTGCCCCGACAGGATCAGCAACGGGAACATCACAAGGGTCACGGAGATTCGTCTCATCATCCTGTCCTTTCATCATTCCAGGGGTTAACAGGCGGACTCCTCATTCCATGTTTCCTACCTGGTGGCGGTGGGCCAGGGCCCGAGCCAGATAGTCGTCGAGCATCTCAATCTTGAACTCGCTGACCATCTCATCAATCGTGGTCTTCTCGTCTTCGCTGGAGATCAACACACATCCCAGGAATCCTGGATCGGTGATCTTGACGTTGGGGCCATACTTGTTCTTCAACGCGCGCAGGCGCGACCAGTTGTAGTCCAGGTGCGCCAGACGGCAATCGAGATTCACCTCCGCTACCGCGTAGTCGAAGTAGTTCGTATTGGACGCGACCGCCTCGCCTAACGGATTGCGAATCTCGCACGGCAGTCCCGCGACCGCCCCGACGAAATGGGCCCGGCACGAGTAGGCCCAGTAGGCCTGCATGAGACCGCCGTGGTACACGGAGGAGAAGAGGATCAGATCAGGCTTGGCCTGGATGTACTTGCGCCGTAGTTCGTCGAAGTTCAGATCAAAACAGATGGCGAACGCGACCCGCCCGAAGTCGCAGTCAAAGACCGGGGCCTCGCGCCCACATAAGATCCCGGCCTCGCTGGTCTCCTCGATGACGACGTGATTCTTGTTGTAGACGCCGACGATCTGACCCTGCCGATCGAGGAGCGTACTGGAATTGCGCCAGGTCCCATCGTCCATCTCCCGGGCGGCGGAATAGACGATGTAACAGTGGTTCTCCGCGGCGACCTTGGCGAAGGAGTCGCGGATCTGATTCTTGCGCACACGATAGTAGGCCAGCCGCTGCTCCCGCGAGAGGCCGGCCGGGCGGTCGCACGCTTCCGGCACCACGATCAGGTCGGGCCGGTCCGGCAAGACCTGGGAGAACTCGCGTCGCCAATGGGCAATCACCTGTTCGACAATCTTCTGAGGGTCGGCTTTCGCCTCGACCGACAGCGGTCGCGGTCCCAAGGTCGCGATGCGCACGGGGCCCCTTCTCTTGGCGTGGGCCTTCTCCGGTGATGAGTTCCGCTGGGCCTCTTGTGCCACACCCGAATGGGTCGGCTCAACAAGAGAGGCTGGACCCGCCGCTCGCGCGTAGGTGCCGAGACTACCTACGCACAGCAGAAGTGTCTCCATCAGAAACATGGGCGCTGTCAAAGCTCGTAAATCAGACCTGCTCATAGCGATCCTCCTTCTTCTGAGGATGTCTGTCCTGAATTCTCCACGCGGTTCGTGGCAGGTGAACTGTGTCTGGATGGTAACCCTTCTCCGGAGGCTGTTCAAGTCACAGTCCCGATCCTCTCGGACGATCGTCGGAAAAAAGCCTTGCAAGGGCTTGTTGGGCCCTGGCTCATCGGTTTAGATGGGGCGCTGATTCCGAACTGACAACCGGGCTATCGATGGATCCGGAGTCCGCAATCGTTCCTTGGTCTTTTGCGGACAACAATGTCACGTTGCACGAGAGGACAAGACCGATGATCGATCCGTTGTGGCTGCTGCTGGTGGGCATGGTGGTTGTTCTGGGAGGAATTCTGTTCTTACGCCTGCACCCTTTCTTGGCGCTGATCCTCGGGGCCTTGATCGTCGCGTCCCTGACGTCCTCGACGTCACTGAGACAGTTTGCTCACTCTCAAGAGTACAGCGCCGAACAGACCGAGGCACTCGTGCAGAAGACCGTGGGGGAACGGGTGGCGGGAGAATTCGGCCGCACCGTCACCAGAATCGGAATTCTGATCGCGATGGCCTCCATCATCGGCAAGTGTCTCCTGGACAGTGGCGCCGCCGAACGGATCGTGCGGTCCGTCTTGAGACTCTCCGGCGAGAAAGGCGCGCCGTTCGCTTTCCTGAGCAGCGCGTTCGTCCTCGGCATACCCATCTTCTTCGATACGGTGTTCTACCTCATGCTCCCCTTGGGTAAGGCCATGGGCATCCGAACCGAGCGCCATTACGGCCTGTACATCATGGCGATCGTGGCCGGCGCGACGATGTCCCACTCGCTGGTGCCGCCCACGCCCGGACCCCTATTCGTAGCCGGCGAACTGTCCGTGAACCTCGGATTGATGATTCTGGGCGGGATCGTCGTCGGCTCCTTGACCGTGATGATCGGATACATATACGCGGTCTGGGCCAACCGGCGCTGGCCCATACCGTTGCGCGACACGCCCGACACCTCGGCCCAGGAGCTGGCGTCCCTGGCCCGAAGGAGTGAAGTGGACCTGCCACCCTTGTGGTTGTCCGTCCTGCCCATCGTGCTTCCGGTTCTTCTTATCGCCGGCAATACCATCGCGGATTTGGCAGTCCATGTCCCACCGAGCGGCAATGGCGTGGGCGGATTACGACGATTCAGTGGATGGTTGAATCAACTCGGTGATCCCGATGTGGCCCTGTCTATCTCGGCCGCGATTGGTCTGCTGACGTTGGCATGGCAGAACCGGCGCAGTCGCAAGCCTCTCGGGCCTTCAGTTCAGAGTGCCCTTTCCAGCAGCGGGATGATTATTCTGATCACGTCGGCCGGCGGGGCCTTTGGCGGGATTCTCCAGCAAACGGGCATCGGACCTCGTATTGAGGCGCTGGCGACGGCCCATCAGATCGCCGTGCTGCCCCTGGCCTTTTTGATTACGGCCGTCGTTCGTACCGCCCAGGGTTCGGCTACGGTCGCGATGATCACCGCCATCGGCATCACCGGCGGATTCGCCGCGGGCGGGCAATTAGGCTTTCACCCCGTCTATCTGGCCCTGGCGATCGGATGCGGATCGAAGCTCGTCCAATGGATGAACGACAGCGGCTTCTGGCTCATTTGCCGGATGAGCGGCATGAAGGAAAGCGAGACGCTGAAAACCGCTTCGACGATGATGGCCCTGATGGGCACGGCCGGCCTGTTCATCGTGATGCTTCTGGCCCGGCTTTTCCCGCTGGTATGAGACTCTTGATCGCCGTCACGGCCTGGGCCGCAGCGTCCGCCAGGAGCGAGATATCGCTGCTGTACGTTGCGAAGCGGACGCCTTTCCTTATCCATTCGCTGAGCCGGTCGGGCTCAAACAGCAGAATGCCACTCGCTTTCTGCTGTCGTTGACAAGCCGCCAGGACCTTATCTATTGCCTCCACTTCGCGCGGGTGGTTGACTTGCCCCGGAATGCCGAGGCTGACGGACAAATCGAACGGTCCTACGAAAACGCAATCGACTCCCTGCACCGCCGCAATGGCATCGACGTTCTCGATGGCCTGCTCACTCTCCGCCTGGACCGCGATGAAGGTATCCTCATTGGCCCTTTGCAGATACTCCGCTGCATTCACGCGCGCGTACCTATTGGCCGCACGTCGCAGCGCGACCCCCCGGTTGCCCGCCGGCGGGTATTTCGAATGATGGATGACTTCTTGGGCTTGCTCGACCGTATGGACCTGGGGCACCAGCAGGCCGGTCGCACCGGAGTCCAGCGGTTTCAGGATGCTCTCGCGGCGGATCTCCGGAATCCGCACGATCGCTGCCAGACCGGCGCCGCGCGCCGCGGCAATCATGTTCGAGACCGTCTCCGAGCTGTACGCCCCGTGCTCATTGTCGATGATGAAGAACTCGAATCCGCACTGCGCCAGCATATAGGCAATGTTCGGGTTGCGAACTTCCGAGAGGATCGTGCCCAGGACCAGTTCACCGTTCCGCAGTCGCTGTTTGACTGTCTCCATATCTATCTCACTTGTTCTCTGCGTCCGGGGCCAGGCAGGGGCGCTTGGCATGGAACACCCAGCCCGGCTGGAAGAACTGCATTGCCAGGGAATCGTCGCGCTGGTCGGATCTACTGCGCCGGTAGAGGTCGTTGGCCTGCGTCACCTTCTCGAAGTCCAGCGCGAGACCCAGACCCGGGGCCTCGGGGACCTCGATGCGACCGCCGCGGATCTGCAAGGGCTCCTTCGTCAGCCGCTGCCCCACCTGCCAGATCCAATGCGTGTCGATCGGCGTCACCTTGCCGCGGGCCGCGGCGGCGGTGTGAGTCATCATGGCCAGCGACACGTCGAAATGATTGTTGCTGTGCGATCCCCACGTCAGACCCCACAACTCACACAATGTGGACACGTGAACCGCGCCCTGCATGGTCCAGAAATGACAGTCCGCCAGCGGGATGTCGAGCGCCTGCAGGCGGATGGCTTGCACGAGTTCCGTATAATTCGTGGCGATCATGTTGGTCGCTGTGGCGATGCCCGTAGCCTTGCGGAACTCGGCCATGATCTCCCGCCCGGAATAGCCCCGCTCGGCGCCGCAGGGGTCCTCAGCATAGTTGAGCACGGGCTTCAGGGGGCTCAACCATTCGATCGCGTGTTGGAGACTCCAGCATCCGTTGGGATCGATGGTCAGGCCGGCCTGCGGAATTGCCTCGGCCAGCGCGCGGAGGCAATCGCATTCAGCCTGACCTTCCAGCACTCCGCCTTTGAGCTTGAAGGTATGGAATCCGAATCGATCCCGTGCCGCCAGGGCCTGTTCGACGATGCCCTTGGCGTTGAGTGTTTCCCGAAAGCGCAGTCGCTCCCAGTCATCCGCCGCACCTGGCGTTGTGTGATAATCGAGTGTCGTCCGCCGGCAATCGCCGACGAAGAACAGGTAGCCCAGCACGTCCACGCTGGTCCGCTGCTGTCCGCTGCCCAAGAGCCTCGCCACGGGGACACCCAGAGTCTGGCCGGTCAGGTCCAGGAAGGCCGATTCCACCGCGGTGAGCACATGAATCATGATCCGCTGATCGAACGTCTGCGGACCGCGTCCGGCGGCATCGAGCGCGCCAAACCGGCTGCGGATGGCGTTGAGCAAGGTGTTCCTCTCTCCCAGGCGGCGCCCGACGACACTCTCGACCGCGTCTTCCAGGGTCTTGCGGATGCCCTCGCCGCCCGGCGTCTCGCCCACGCCGATATGCCCGCTGTTGTCTTCCAGGATGACGAGATTCCGAATGAATACCGGGCCGTGTCCCCCGCTCAGGTTCAGCAGCAGACTGTCGTAGCCCGCAACGGGCACGACCGTCATCTTCACAACTCTCGGAAAGTCCATCCGGCCAAATCCTTTCAATTCCCGGAGCGCCAGGATAGTAGCCCTGATCCCAGCCTGTCAACCGTCTTGAGACCTGCCTGCTTCAGACTTGACGCTCCTTGTGAAATTGGCTTTGTTTTGCAGGTCCATCCCACTTCAAACTTGAGACTTCGCACTTCAGACTCTCCTCGGATTGGCTTTGTTTCGCACGGTTGGCCCCCCGGGAACGCCGATCTCCCGATCGGCACAGCGGCGGAAATTGGCTTTGTTTCGCACGCTTGGCTCCCGTGACGGGTGGCAGCCGCAAGGCCAGGGGCCCTGGGGACGGTCTTCCCGGCCCATTCGAGGCCAATTGGCTTTGTTTGTCCAACGCTCTTTCTGGGGTTGCATTCGCCATAATCCCTTTTCCTACAAAGATTTGCCGCTGCTGCCGGTCTGGGGGGAATTGAGTTTGTTTGGCGCAATTGATCCACGCCGCGGCTTTGCCCCTGCCCTTCCCGCCCCCGGGCCGGTTCTGTCGGTGCGGGGCAAATTGGCTTTGTTTCGCACGCTGGCACCTTCGCGAAATTGGGTTTGTTTGTACCACCGCCTACCGGCTACTGAGTACCGACTAACGCCTCTTGGCTTTGTTTGTACGCATGGGTACGACACCCGCTGGAGCAAGCTCCAGGCAGCGCGAGACGCGCCAATTGGGTTCGTTTCGCACCGCCATAAATCCGGTCCAAACTGCCACAGCCCAAACCGGCTCGCGCCGGACGCGGAAGCGCAGAGGTCCCAAGGGCAAGGGGGCTTGCCCCACCGATTCTCTTATTTCCGCGCGCAGGAACCCTCATGTCTC
>CAYHAJ010000278.1:0-28958 GCA_964354535.1 uncultured Pirellulales bacterium | reverse complement strand
GGCACTTCCTTAAGCGTTTTCTCGTGTTGGCGAACGGCGTTTTTGGCTCAGAAACGCGGGTTCAAACCCTACCGGCGACCTTAAGGAAGCACCATTCGGGTCACTAGCTGTTTCGAATCGTTCAAAAAGGAGGCAATAGTATGAATAAGACAATGAAGGCGGCGTTGTGTATCGGCTTGGCGGGGCTCGGTGTGTTGGTGGGGACGCACTCGGCTACTGCGGGTAAACCACGCTCAGCGCCCGTGGTGGTGACTTTCCTCTCCGGGGATGTGAGCGCGACGCAGCCACTGGTAGGGCGCTTCACTTCTAATGCCATTGTGGGAGGGCCCTTCACTGGCACCATTGACTTCCTGAAGTATATTCCCTACATTTGCCCTGACAGTCCGGCCGGCGGGGAGGAGCTTTTAAGGTTTCTGCAGACCAAGAATCCCATCACGTACACTTCCCTGGCGGTTAAGGTGAGCGTAGACCCATTGTACAACCGGCTTGATTTCAACGCAACGATTGATGGCGTTGCATACACTGTCACCATGAACGCGTTCCTTGGCGGCCTTCCAACCGAGTCTACCCCAACATTGGACACGATCCATCTCCGCGAAGGGAGATTTGCGATTAACAAAGGCCCCAAATTAGCGGTCGTCGCCGGCACCCCCGTCAGACAAGTCAATCTGGACTTCTCAATGACCAAGTAAGAAACCCGGTGCGCACAGCAATCCAACCGCACTCGGACCAAGAGCCCGGCGGAAATTCTCGGCGGATTAACATGCGAAGTGCAATACGGTCTTGACCGTGACGAGCCGGCCGAATCGCCGACTATTTCGCCGATGGCTCGGCCATGATTGTGTATGCCAGGGACGTTCGATGAAGAGGAACGTGGAGATCAAGGCGAAGGTGGCGGACCTTGGGGCCGTGCGGCGGGTCGTGGAAGGTCTTGCCGACAGCGGACCGATGGAGATTGAGCAGGAGGACACTTTCTTTGTCTGCCCGCGGGGGCGGTTGAAGCTGAGGCGGCTTGACGGCTGTGTGGAGGCGGAGTTGATCTACTATGAGCGGCCGGAAGGCTCGGGGCCGAAGGAGAGCCGGTATGTTGTGCACCCGACGGCGGACCCGGAGGGGTTGCGAGAGGTGCTCTCGGCCGCGCTCGACATTCGCGGCGTGGTCCGTAAGCGACGTAGGGTCTATCTTGTCGGCCAGACCAGAGTACACCTGGATCAGGTCGAGGGACTTGGCGAGTTCGTCGAGTTGGAAGTTGTCCTGGAGTCTCAGCAGAATTTGTCCGATGGTGCCGCTGTTGCACGCCAACTCATGGAGAAACTCGGCATCTCTCAAAGCCAGCTTATCGATGGGGCCTACATCGATCTTCTGCCACAGTAGCGGGGTCGGACGCACCACATGAATCGATCCGAGTCTGTATCAATTCGCGTTCGGATCGGCGGCCGCGGCCGGCTTGCCGGGTCGTTTGGTCTCTGGCTTTGCGTCCAGGCGCTTCTTGATGTCCTCCAACTCATCGGTGAGCTTCTTGGTGTCCTTCTTGAGGTCGTCCACTACCTTGCGCAGCTCGATGACCTCCTGCGGCGCGAGCTTCTTCTGTTCCTGCAATCTCGTCAAGGCGTCTCTGGCGGCACGTTCCGTGTTGTCACGCGGGACATCCCGGGTGAATGTCTGAAGGGTTGCGATGGCCTTGGGGTCCCCGAGGGTGCCCAGAGCGCGGATGGCTCCCGCCTGGAAGCTTCTGTTCGGATGATTGACGTAGCCGAGAAGCAGCTCACGCACTACGGCTTTGTCGTCTTGGTCGCGGGCGATATAGGCGAGCGTGTCGAGCGCTTGGGCGAATCGTCCTCTGCCCCAATCGCCGTTGGGGGTCTTCAATTCCCGGTAGAGCGGCTCGATGAACTGCGGCTCGTCCAGCAGCCGGATGGCTCCCACCGCCGCCGAAGCCAGGGCGTTGTGGAACGACGGCGCTTGCAGGTACCGCGTGACGAGGGCATAGCCCTCCGCCCTGTGGTATCGGCCGAGACTCTCCACTGCCGCAGCGAGAATTTCCGGGTTCTTCTCTTTCTCCAGGACACGCTCCATCGTTGCCAGGCTTTCGGGCCGGTAGAAGCCGCCGATGTCCTGGACCACCTGCTGCCGGACGCGGGCGTCCTTCTGTTCCATCGAGGCACAAAGGGCGTCGAAGGCTTCGTCCGTGTGGATGTCCCGCAAGGCCCGTGCGGCCGCTCGCCGGACACCCCAGAAGGAGTCCGCGTTCAGGCACGTCTTGAGGTTGGTCACGGTCTTTTTGTCTTTCTTCTCCTTCAGGGCCTCGACTGCGAGCAGCCGTCCGATGGCATCGTTCTGATCCGCCAGTTGAGCATAGAGCATGTCCGTCGGCTGATCGAAGGTGACCTGGGCCAACAGGCCGTAGTCCGGGTCAAAGCGGACGATTTTCGGCTCCTTCTCCAGGGGAACATAGAAATCGTGCTCTTTCTCCTCGATCGTGATGTCCCTGTCGACGGGTTTGCTCTCGACGATGAAGCGCAGCCTGGTATGGAGGTGGAAGAGCAGGACATTGCGATTGATGCTCTGCGTCTGCTTGATGGAGACCTTGGCGAGCTTGTCCGTGCCGAGCCATTTGTAGCTGATGGCGAGCTTCGGAAAGCCTGCGTGATAGACCCACTGATCAAAGAATTGATCGAACGACCGGCCGGAGAGCGCCTCCACAACCGAGCTGAGGTCCGGCGTCTGGACGCAGCACAGGGCGTAGCGCTCCATGTACGTCTTGATGCACTGGCGGTAGAGCTCTTCGCCCAGCTCGTTTCTGAGCATGTGCAAGACCCAGCCGCCCTTTGAGTAGCTCCGGTAGTCGAATTGCTCGTCGGCACGGCCGTAGCCGCGCCAGACGATGGGCTTCTCGTCCGGCCGGTTGCGGAGGATGCCCTGGGCGGTTTGGTACAGGTTGTAGAGCATCGCGTCCCGGCCGTTCTTATGGCCGTCGTACAGCTTCTCATAGTAGGTCGCGAAGCCTTCATTCAGCCACAGATGACTCCAATCCTTGCAGGTGACATAGTCGCCGAACCATTGGTGGACCAGCTCGTGGGCGACCAGCCCTTGACTGGAACGGATATTCTCCGTCTCGTCGGTAAACAGCGTGTTGTCGGTGAGGATCGTCAGGGTCGTGTTCTCCATGCCGCCGGCGACGAAATCCTTGACCACGACCTGATCGTACTTGTTCCAGGGGTAGGGGATGCCGATTTCGCTCTCGTAGAACCCGATCATGTCCGCCGTGCCTGCGAAAGAGTTCTGGGCCAGGCCGATCATTGACGCGGGAGTGTAGAAAGCCAGAGGCACATCCTTGTACCGCGACTCAATCTTTGCAAACCGGCCGGCGGCCAGGGCGATCAGGTAATTGACGTGCGGTTTGCTCTGAAGCCAGGTAACCGCCTTGAGGCCCGTGTTGGGATCGACTCTCTCGCTGACCAGACTGCCGTTCGACAGGACGGTCATGTCCTTGGGCACGCGGCACGTTACCTCGGATGAGGAACGCTCGTTGGGGTAGTCGTAGCTGGGGAACCAGTGGGGGGCCTCGTGCGACTCGCCTTGACTGAACAGGTGCATATCCTGCTCGCTGTACCCCAGTTCCGGCGTACGGAAGTACAAGCCTCTCTTCGGCTCAGCCTCGTACGTGACAACGACCGTCGTTTCCTGTCCCGGCGGGATAGGTCGGCCAAAGGTGATGGCGATCTTCTCATTCGTCACGCTCCGGCCGGCAATTGCCGCGCTGGCGCAGACCGACGACACACGCAGGTCCATCGCGTCCAGCGAGAGCTCTTCCAGCCCGCGCGCGATGGGCGCGAACCGGATGCTGGTGACGCCTTTGATCGTGCGGGTCTTGAAGTCCGGCGTGATGTCGATGGCGACGTGCAGGATGTCCACCCGCCGGTCCGGCGCGTACTTTTGCTCGATGTAGGAGCCGTTTGTTGGCTCCGGGGCCTGCACGAGTCGCCCACATTGCAGCAGGTCGATCTCCTCGACCGAGTCGCCCCGGGCGACGGTGACCAGAGCAACCGCAAAGACGATGGATACAAGGGGACGGATGGTGTTCATTTCTCTCCTCCTTTGCCGGGTTCGGGCAACTGCAGCACGGACCGGATGAAATCGACGATGAGCCGCTGGTAATACATCCCGCCGATGCCGTGGCGCGACTTGGGATAGATCATAAGCTGGAAGGGCTTGTCCGCCTCCTGCAGGGCGTTGACGAGCTTGAACGTGTTCTCCACGTGGACATTATCGTCGATTGCCCCATGGAGTAGGAGCAGTCGCCCGTGCAGGTTCTTGGCGGCTTTGACGACCGAGGTCCGCTCATAGCCCGCGGGATTATTCTGCGGTGTGTCCATGTACCGTTCCGTGTAGATCGTGTCATAGAGGCGCCAATCCGTGGGTGGCGCCCCGGCGATGCCGCCCGCGAACAGGCGGCTGTGCGTCAGAGCGTAGGCGGTCATGAAGCCGCCGTAGCTGTGGCCGCTCATGCCGATCCGCTCGCCATCCACATAGGGCTGCTGCTTGAGCCATTGGATGGCCTCTTCGATGTCCTTGAGCTCCTGGACACCCAGTTGTTTGTAGGCGGACCAAGCCGAGCAGGCCCCTTTACCGCAGGCCGGACGAGGATCACACCGAAAGACGAGCATCCCCATCTGGGCCAGCATTTGGTCATGGGCCCGGCCGTTCTGCCACGAGTCGGAGATAGTCGGTGCATGAGGGCCCGCGTAGGTCATGAACCATACCGGGTACTTCTTGCCGCTATCGAAGTCGGGCGGTTTCAACAGGTTCGCCTCCACCTGGAAACCGTCTGTCATCTTGATTTGGAATTGTTCGTACGTGCCGAAGCGGTGTTCCTCCCGCTCGTAGACTGGATTGGTATCGAGCGTGCGTACCTTCGCGCCATCACTGCCATACAGGGCCACCTGAATCGGCGTGCTCGCATTGCTCCACCGGTCGATGTAGTACTTGCCGGTGGGGCTCATGCTCACCTCATGCCGGCCGGCGGATTTCGTCAGCCGCTCGATGGCGCTGCCGTCCAACTTGGCCCGATAGAGGTTTTCAGCGATGTGCGAGTCTCGTGTCCCGGAAAAGTAGACCCAGTCGTCGCGCTCATCCACGTAGTGGACCTTGCGGGCTTCCCAATCGCCGCTGGTGACAACGTGCTTGAGTTTGGCATCCTTGTCGTACAGATACAGGTGCTTCCATCCGGTACGCTCACTGGAGAGCAGGAAGGAGCCGTCCGCGAGAAACCTGAGCGTCTCCGGCGGTTCGACCCAGGCTTTTGTCGTCTCCCGGAGGAGCCGCTTCGGCGTGCCGCCGTCTCGCGGGGCGGTGTCGATGTCGAGCCACGTTTGGGCCCGATCCTGCACGAAGAAATACACTCTCTCACTGTCCGGCAGCCAGCCGGTGCCGGTGATGAGCCGATTGTCCTCGGCGTACTCGTCGAGATCGACCCACCTGACCGGCCCGCCCGCCACGGAGACCACGCCCAATCGGACCCTCGGATTCGGCTCACCGGCTCTGGGGTAAGCGGTAACTTCGACCCGCTGTTGTTGGGGCACATTGTTGACGACCGTGAACCTGGGCACCGGGGCATTATCGGTTCGAAAGAACACGAGAGCGGAGGAATCCGGACTCCACCAAAAGACTTTCCAGTGCCGGTCGAAGACCTCCTCGAAGTAGACCCAGTCGGCCTCGCCGTTTCGGATGGTCCCGTCGCCATCCGTGGTCAGCACTCTCTCGGTCTGCGTCGCGACATCCACCACATGCAAGTTGCTGTCGCGCACGAAGGCCACAAATCGTCCGCGAGGATCGAAAGTCGCATATTTCTCCTGCCCCGGACTGCTCGTGAGCCGCATCGCCGTGACCCCATCGATGGTCGTGTAATACAGGTCATTCTCATACTCCAGGAGAACGGCGCTGTGGTCGGGGCTCATCTGAAATGACGTGCGCTTGGAGAGCGACACCGCGTCTTTCTCACGCATCGCGGGCAGACGCTTCAAACCCTCCGCCAGCTTGTTCGGATCGACGAATAAAGTGGAGCGGCCGTTGGACGCGTGCACCTTGTACAGCCTGCTGTCTCGGGCCTGAAGATAGTGCTCGCCATCCTCCAGCCAAACGAGGCCCGAGACCGGAGAGCCGCCGAAGTCCACTTTGCGCTCCGGTCCGTAGACTGTCTCGAAGGTGATGGGTTTGTCGGACGTACGTTTCTCCGGCAACGGCCGGACCGGTCCGTGCGTGATAGGCACGTAAGAGTTCAGTCTGACGACAGGGTATTCTTCGCTCTCACCAGCCTGTGCCAGCAAGCGCCGAATGCGCGGCCCTTTGTTCGTGCCGGGGTCGAGCAGCCTGGCGATCCGGTTGCTCAAATCCTGCTTGGCTTTTACCAGGATAGTCCCCGCCGCAAATCGCTTCGTTTCGACGCCAGCCTCAGTTTTCAATTGAAAAGCCTGTGTCCTTGTGGCCTCCCGCCGTGGCGAGGGCGTCCCGCCCTTGCGTCGCGAGGCCATCTTGGCCTCGCTTTGCCAGACTACCGTGCGTCCGCTGATCCGATGGATCTCCACCTCCAGTTCGATATCCTCCCGCAATTCACAGACCTGCACACCTGCCTGCTGCAAATGTTCCGTGAGGGCGTGAAGCTCGGCGGGAAAGAGGTAGGCATAAGGGCGGCCCTTGGACGGTTTGGCAGAGAGCGGGTGGTAGAGCGCGCAAAGAACAAGCACGCCGCCCAAGGCCACGATCTTACGAGTAGCTGGGGACACCAATGAACCCTTTCGTGACTTCATGTTGCGTACGGTCAGCCGACGATCTTGTAGACCGAGTCTCCCTTGCGGACCCGGGCGGTGAGTTTGATGCCCACCCCGTCGCCGGCCTTGGCCTCCCCGACCGCCGCATTGTCGACCTGCATGGAGTCCACCGTCTGCTCCAGGTCGGTCGTGTGACCCTTGATGTGAATTCGGTCACCCACCTTCAGGGGGGCCGTCAACACGATGGCCGCCACCACCGGCCGGGCAAAGAAATCCGCCACCACGCCAATCATTGTCTCCTCTGCCATCTTCCACACTCCTATCACACGGTGGGGCATACCGCCACCACATCCCTATTGGCAGGCCAAAGCCCACCCTACTTTTCCGGTCCCAGATTCTCGTACCACTTGATATTCGCCGTGGCTGTACCCACCGTTATCACATCAAGCCGGCCGTCGCCATTGAGGTCCGCCACGTCCAAGCCGGAGGCTGCCATGTCGCCTGCGTCGAGAGCAATCCGCTCCCATTTCCCCCCGATCGAATCCCGGCAGTCATAGAGGTACAGGCTGGAGCCTTTGCCGCGATAGCCCGCAACGATTTCATCCCGGCCGTCACCGTCGAGGTCTGCACAGACGAGGGCGTGCCCCTCGTTGAAGGTGGCATCAATCACCGCCCGTTGCCAAAGTGCATCCGGTTCTGAGGCGGGCGTGTAGACCACGACCTTGTCGCCGTGCCAAGGTTCAATGGTGGCCACGAAGCGGCGGTCCTCACGCCCGAGCTTGCCGAGGGCGATCTCGCTGGAGCCACGCTGGGCTGGGCCGGTTTGCTCGCCGCTGCCCAGCCGCGTCTTCTTCCAGGAGATCTTGTCTCCTTGTCCCTGCGACTGGTAGAGATGCACACCCTCAAAACTGGCCGTCAGAATATCGTCCCGGCCATCCTGGCCCCAGTCCACGATGGACAGGCCGTGGAGCACGGTGAGTCGGTCGTCGATCGTGATGGGCTTCCACGGCTCCGTCATCGGTGGGGCGGGTATCCGGTAGAAGGCCAGTTTCACGCCCACGTCCCAAAGCGGGGCCTTGGCATTGCGCCCCATGATCGGCGCGACGACCAACTCTTTGCGCCCATCGCCGTCGAGGTCGGCCCACCGGAGTCGATGGGAGGTAGGCTCGGCGCCGATGGTGTGCGTTGGCCATTCCTGCGTTGGGTCCTGGGGACATTGGAGCCAGTGCACCAGTCCGCCGGAGCTGGTGCGGCTCATGCCAAAATCATCAGCAATCGCCAGGTCGGTCCGTCCGTCTCCGTCGATGTCCTGCGGGGCAAGGTCGATGAATTCCTTGGCCCCGGAGGTCAGGATGTGCTTCTCCCAGGTCGGGTTCTTGTACCACGCGAGGCAGGAAGGGGTCGTCGCCAAGCCGACGATATCAGGCTTGCCGTCCCGATCAATGTCGACGACCGCCACCTTGTACCCACTGGGCAGCTTGCCCACCAAATGGGCCTTGAATGACGGAAACGCCGGGCTCGGACCGCGCGTTTCCTGCGCGGGCACGGATGGACCCGCCAGAAGGAACAGCCATATTGCGACGATCCATCGAGTTGTCATATCACACATTCTAACGAACTGCCACACGGATGGGAATACGCCGGAGTCGGCAGTGGGGCTTGTTCCACCTAAACCCTGCCGGCCGAAGAAAGGGGCTCAAAAACTTTTCCCCAATTCAGTGCCCTTGTGTGCGAACCAAATGCTTGTGCTAGGCTCTGTCTGAGAACGATCATTTTGTTGATTCTCCTCGTATAAAACGAGGAGGTTAGCATTATGAAGCGATACGAATTGACAGATGAACAATGGCAATTGATCGAACCCCTATTACCCAAACGCACCGCTACGACCGGCCGCCCACCCAAGGACCCGCGGCACATGTTCAACGGCATTCTGTGGGATCTTTGCAGCGGAGCCCCTTGGCGGGATAGGCCGGAACGGTTTGGGCCTTGGCAGACGGGGTATGACTACTACCGAAACTGGCGTAACCAAGGCACCTTTGATCGCATCGTCGGAACCTTGCAGATCCATCTGGATCGACAAGGCAAGATCGACGGGGATCTCTGGTGCAGCGACGGCTCGACCGTTCGGGCCACCCGCGCGGCGGCCGGGGCCTCAAAAAAAAGTCTCCCCCAGCACCCGCAAGAGCCTGAAGATCATGCTTTAGGCCGTTCCCGAGGCGGATTCAGCAGCAAATTCCATCTGGGGACGGAGGGCCGCGGCTTGCCGCTGGCGGTGGAGGTGACCCCGGGACAGCGGCATGAGTCGACGCAGGTCGAGGCCGTGAGGAACGACATCGGGATCCCGCCGCCGATCGGCCGGCCACGCCGGCGTCCCCAACGCTTGGCCGGAGACAAGGGCTACAGTTACCCGACCATTCGCCGGGGGCTGCGCGCGCACGGGATTAGGGCGGTGATCGCCCGAAAGTCCAACCAGCGGAAAGGAAGCCGTCCCTTTGACAAACAGAGCTACCGCAGACGTTGTGTCATTGAGCAGGGTGTCGGCTGGCTGAAAGAGTGCCGCCGCATCGGGACGCGCTTTGAGAAACTGGCGATCAGCTTCCTGGCGATGTTCAAACTGGCCATGATTCGCCGATACCTCAAACGGGCGTTCTCAGACAGAGCATAGAAGGATTTGCATGTCCCTTGGAGAAAACGGCTGAGCAAAAATAGGAAAAATAAGCATTTTGGGTATTGACAAGCCCAATCGCTACATCACAATGGCGAAGGCAGGACGATCAAGTAGGATTTGGAGGTTGTGGTCGCCAGGGTCCGGCTTTGGAGGCTTCGGTGAGTACTCTGGCCGTGGCGGCAGGTTTTGCGTAAAACACGGAGAATGAGGTTTTCTCAGATAATCTCCCGTGAGGTGTTCTGCGCTGATGTGCGTGGACGCCGCGAGGAGAAGTGCTACCGGTGTGCCGCTGAGGGGCGATCATAGAACGGGGGTAGGGAAGGAGGAGGAACAGATGAAGGCACAGTTGATGGTCGTGGTTGTTCTCGCCCTTGCAGTTCCGCTGCAGGCAATCGAGGTCACTCAGGAAAACGACTGGACAGAACTGATAGACTCTTTTCTATCAGCAGGGAGCGCTTCGAACGTCTCGTTCAGCGGCGCGAGCAGTGCTGTTGGAACATACACCAACAGTAGCGGTCTATGGGGATTGAGCCCGGGAATCGTGCTTTCATCCGGCAAGGTCACGGACTACAGCAATGGCCCCAACACTTCAGGACGCTTCAGCACCGATCTGGGAAGACCGGGCCAGGCGAATTTGACTGCCCTGGCCGACCATCCCACGTACGATGCCGCGAGCTTCAAATTCGATTTCACGGCCGCGAGCAACCAGATTTCCTACAAATTTCTCTTTGGCACGGAGGAATACCCGGAATACGTTGGGAGCGTATTCAACGACGCCTTTGGCGTGTGGCTTACGAACCCATCCGGAGCCAAAACACAACTGAGCTTTGACAACTTCGGTAAACCGATCACGGTCAACACGGCTTGGATGTCCGCCTCTCCGGGGACGGAACTCGACGGCACGGCCGGTCTTCTTCAGACCACGGCAAATGTGGCAAAAGGCCAGAAGTACAGTATCGAGTTCGCCTTAGCCGATACGTCGGACCATGTGTGGGACAGCACCGTGTACCTGAGCAATTTCACGGGGACAGGCGGTACCAGATCCCCCGATGTCTATGGCCTGTTTATGGGAGTGGAACAGGATCCACTACGCGGCGACCTGGAAGCGCAGACGCTCTACGATGCGGTTTCCAGCAACGTGGCGGGTTTCAAAGAAGGGACCGTGCTCACGGCGAACATGGCCAGCGGTGGCCTGACACTGCTCCAGGTAGAACAGGCGATCAACAACCTCAAAGTGAAGATGCAGCCGGGGGACAAGTTCATGCTGTACTCCATCTCGCACGGCGGCTCGTATGGGTCGGGTACCGAGACGACCTTGAATCCCGGCGATGAGATCGTGTCTGTGGGACAGTACCTGAGCGACGACGCCTTGAAGTCCTATCTCACTGGCATGGATGGCATAGAGAAGTGGATTCTGGTAGACGCCTGCCATTCCGGTGGGTTCTGGGGCAATAACAATCCCTTGGATGAGGGGGATCTGGAGAAACTGGCAAATATCTCGATGTTTGCGGCCTCCGCCGAAAACAAGCCGGGCTGGTTCAACGGTACGACGGGTCTTCCATACTTTGGCTCGGCACTGGTCAAAGCCTTCAGCCTCGACACGGACGGCCGTCCCTTTGCCGATCTGGATGACAATTCTGATCTCACTTTCGCGGAACTGGTCCAGTGGGTCCGGACTTCCGGGATGCCTTTTGTCGGTCAGACCGTCTATGAGATGGACTTCGGTGATCCTGTCCTCTTCACCGCTGACCTGTGGTCGCCCATGGCCATGACGTCCCCGGATTTTAGCGGGAGCTTCGGATACATTCCGCCCGTGAATCCCTATACCGGGCCCGCTGGGACAATCCCGGCTCCCGGCGCCCTCGTCCTCGCGGGCCTGGGCACAGGTCTCATGGGTTGGCTCCGCCATCGCAAAGCACTGTGAAGGCTCGTGTGAGGAACGGCACTTGAACGCTCACAGTTGTAGTGTCTTGGCTTCCTTCGGTGCGAACTGAGTAGCCGGCCGCCCATGGAGAACGGGCCGCCGGAACTGCACGTGACCACGACTGCGCGATCGCCGTCCGTGTTGATGAAGGCCGCTGGGTCGAAGGCCGCCAGTTGCGACGTGGCCTCGATGCGCACGGCCCCGGATCGAACGAGCTTGTACTACTGCCGCAGGAACTTCGTCGCACCGCCGATCAGGACCCTTGGCTGCGCGGGGTTCGCCGTATCGATCTGGTAAGGCGACATGTGCGAGTTGCGGGCACCGCCCAGGACCCCTTGTTCCCAGGTGGAGTTGTTGCCGATTTTGAGGTCCTCGTGCAGCGTGGCGCAGCCGTTGCTGCTGCTCCACCATTCGAGCATGGCGGTGTCGAGGTGGTTCTGCTTCGCCCGGTCGGCAATCGCCCGCAGATTCGCCAGCGAAACGCCGCCGCGGCGGTCGTACGAGAACTCCCGCCGGACGGTCAGGACGCCGGGGCCAGTGATCATCTGGTCGGACCAGGTGTGCGTGGCATCAACAGCGAGTGCTTGGATCGGATACTGATCTTTGGGGATCGCCATCTGGAGTACGTCATTCACCCGTACGGTCGCTGGTGACAAGACCACGCGGTGTGCCCGCGGTTCAGTGGAGCTTGAGGACGGCCACGGTCTCGGCTGGGAGAGCCAGAGCCGTGCTCCTGTTGAGCCATTCGACGGTCTGGCCGCTCACGAGGTTTGGCGTTGGGCCCTTAAGGTCCATTTCTGTTGTGATCGTGATCTCCTGCTGCTGCTTGCCGTCATTGAAGATCGTCAGGTACTGATCGCCGAAGCGTTCGATGTAGACATCCTTGTTGCCGGTGCTGGCTCGTGTGACTGGTTCCCAACCGGCCTCGGCCACCTGTCTGCATAGGGGGACGTACTTCTTGAAGAGGTCGCGGTCGCGCTCATACAGCTCGGGGCGTGTGAAGTAGTGGCCTTGTGAGGCATTGTGGCTGAAGAAGCCGGGGAACATGCCGTAGGCAAGGGATCGCTTCATGTACTTCTCGACCGCCTCGTGCGAGAACCGCTCGAACTGCGTGTTCATCAGGAAGCAGTAGGGCTTGCCCTTGCACAAGGCCCGGCGGTAGAGAAGCTCGCTGTCGGACATCGGCCGCCACGTGCCGCCCTGGTTCCAGTCGGTCTCCGTGCCCAGGACATCGCACAGAGGGGTCAGCCAGCAGAGGTTGATCGGCGTCGAGTTGGCCATCATCAGCTTGTTCATACCATGCACGTCCTGGGCCATGGCCCGGATGTACTCGAAGACAATCAGACCGCGGAAGATGGCGGGCTTGCGGTCCTTGAGGGAGAACGTCAGCGGCGTCTGGGCGGCGGCGAAATGGTCCCGCCGGAAGTCGAGCTCGTTCGTGACATAGCCTTCGCTGGAGTCGATGTACTCACCATCCAAATCGGCCTTCTTCTGTGGGCCGTATAGTCTTTCACGGACGCTCGGACCCCACTTGTTTTGGAAATCCGTCACCTCGGCGGCAATCTGGGGCATGGAGTTGATGCTCCACACGGCTCCATCGCACCAGGGCGTGTTCAGCAGCCGGGCGGTGTAGCGTCCCTGTTCATCGTGGTAGCCGCTTGTGAGTAATGCCATGGCCTGGCGGTCCTTTCTTTCCGTCGCGAGCCGCTGCGCTTCGGCCAGGGCCGCCTCGATGGTGCGCGGCATATCCTTGGGCATCCGCATCCACCAAGTCATCGGCTCCGTATAGCGGAACGTGATGATCCCGTGTGCATCATCCCAGGCGGTTTCGTTGTCACCCTCTTTGAAGCGAAAGCCGAAATCCTCCCAGCCCTTGACGGCACTGATCTTCGCGAAAGGCATCCAGAGGCCCTGATCGGCGATACGGCGCTCGAAGCTATTCGGAAACAGGGCGTAGTATTGGGCCAGAGCGGCGCGGAACTCGCCCTGGGGATTGAAGGTGAATTTGGAGAAGCGCAGATGGGCGGTCGGCTTTTCGGGCGCCAGGCCGACGTCGTAGGCGAGAAACAACTCCTCCGTCCCGGCGTTGTAGCCGGCCCGGAAGAAGGCCGGGTGAGCCATGTCGATGCCCAGCGCGACCGCCTGGCTTGTGTTGGCGACTGCCGCGAACGGGTAGCGGGATAATCTCCCATTGGCGCCCGCGGCGAAACGGCCGGCGTTGAGGTACTCGCGACCCGCCTCGACGTCTCTCGTTTGGCGGGGGTCTTGGAGCCAGCGGCACTGCTGGGCCGAAACAGGTACGGCATAGATCAGCGTCACCGCGCGGTCCTTGCCGCTTGAGTCCGAGAGAGTGACATCGAAGAAGGTGGCGTCGCCTGCTTTCGTGGTCTTGCAGTCGAGCGTCAGATCCAGCGCAGAGTTCTCGATACCGACGAACGCCGAACCACCGGCCACATCCCGAACTTGAAATCCTTCTCTCGGTCGAGCCTGCTGCGAGACGGCGACTCCATCGAACAGGTAGGCTCCCGCTGGCGTTTTGATCAGTCGCAGCTCGGCATTCCGGAACTGGGCCGATCCTGCATGATTGCGCAGGAGCAGGTTGAGGGTCACGCTCTTGACAGGCTTTTCCGGGAAGATCGTCACCTGGGCCTTCTCCCAATCGTGCGAACTAGCATTGAAGGCGTCCACCTGGCCCCACAGCGGGGAGCCATCCTGGTAGACGAGATCAACGTACAGTGCGTAATCGCTGTCCCGGCTGCCGCCTACGTTCTGGGCCTTGCTCCAAGCCGTCGCCACGATAGGCTCGGGTCTCACCTGGTTGAGAGTGATCGTCTGCGATACGCCGCGCTGGACCTTGGGGTCGCGGCCGTTGTCACAGGTGAAGATGCCGTCGCGCTGGCTGAAGCCTTGGCCAAAGGGTCTCCACGCATCTACCTTCAACAGGTTCTCCCCGGCATCGCGAGCGTCGAGCACCTTCTTGACGATCATTCCGTTGAAGGTAGCATCCCCGCTGTTGAGGGTGGTTTCTTCCCAGCCGAGGGCGGTTGGGCTACCTTCTGCTGATGCTCCTACCGGCTCGCCAAGGGCGTTGAGAGGTTGTTCGACGGTGACGCGGTCACCCAAGGTCCGAACGAGATCGGACAGGTCGTACGTGGTCAGAGCTCCGTGAACCGTGTTGGCTAATTGATTGCGCGACTGAGCCACTTCAATCACGTTCGACCAGGAAACCAATCCCCGCACCAGCTTGACGGCGGCGAAAAGCTGCGGCTCCAGCGCCGCCGCATGCAGAGCGGGCACGCACACGTGGCCCACGGCAACGAGGTCCATGGGACCCTTGAACTTCCCCTGGAGTAATCGGGCGCTGTTCAAGATGTCCTCGGTCCGCATGCCGACGTAGGATCGTCCGAGAAGATAGGCGGTGAAGACACCCCGGGTATCAGAGCCAAACACGTCGCTCCCGCCGCGTTTCGATGGTGTCCCACCGATGCCGCGCAGACCCACGGTCAGCACAGTTCGGCCGGCGGCGACGAGTTTCGCTATCGGTCCATCCGGCGTGGCGTCCGCCTCGTGGCCATTCTCGTGGAGGTACAGTACGGTGCCCGTGGCAGGGTTCTGCGAGGGAGAGAACCGCAGTGCGGGGAGGGAGATCCCGTCTTCGGGCAGGAACGTGACTTTTTGCGCCGTCAGACCGGCCAGTTCAACGGCACCAAGTTCCTCCACCTTGGGCTCCGGCAACTCGGCCAGTGGTCGAATGCCCGCGATCTGGCGGACTCGCTCAAGCATCTCGGCGCGGGGCGTTTTGTCCCAGAGAGCTTTTCGTTGGGCGGCCAACGCCTTCTCCTGGTCACGATTCAAGTCGTACGTGGATCGCGCCCCTTCGAGGTGCATCACCTGGCCGTCAGGCGTGCAGCGGAACTCATCGCCTTTGAGCAATTCGAGCTTTGGCTCCGTCAGGGGCTTATCGTTGCCCAGCAGCCACCGGGCCATCCAACGCAGGATGCCCTGCCGCTGCACGGCATTGTAGTTGTGCTCGGCGTCGTTCTCCAGGAGGCTGATCCGCTCCGGGATGCCCAGCCGGGTATAGAGACGCTTGGCGTAGCGGAAACATCGCCACGCCCCCTGAATGTCGAAGAAGTCCTTCGTGGCGACGCACATGAGAATGGCCGTCGGCGCGCGCATCATCAGGTAGTCGGCGTGGTCCATGCCGAACGCAAGCTGCCCGAAGATGTTCTGCTCACCATCCTGCGGCCCGATGGTGGAAAGAAGGGCCTCGAAACCGGTAATGTAACAGCTTGGGGCCGCCACCTTGATGCGATCATCCAGGGCCATGAGATAGGAGGTCTGGGTGCCGCCGCCGCTATTGCCCGTGCAGCCGATCCGAGCAGGATCGATTTCGGGGCGGGATAGCAGATAGTCGATCGCCCGCATGCCGTCCCAGATCTCGAAACGAGCAGTGCTGCGGCCCAGCAGGATACTGCCCACGTTGAGCGTGGTGTGCGCGGTCGTTCCCTGGAGTCGCGGCAGGGCAGAAGGCATTTGACTGCGCTCCCCCTGGTCGATGGGATCGAAGACCAGCGCCGCCATGCCGTTGAAGGCCAGACTTGCCCCCATGGTTTGATACGCCTCATAAGCCTTCGCTTCTCCAGCGTGGCCGCATGGGACGATCACGCCGGGCACGGGCGGCTTGAATTTCTTGGCATCCGGCAGGAACAGCAGGGCGGTGACGTAATGCTTCGGCTGGCTTTCAAAGATGATCTTCTCGACCTTGTAGCCATCGCGCTGAACAACGCCGGTCACTCTGGGATTCAGCGGCGTCTTCTCGGGCAGGCCGCCAATGGCCTTGAGGAATTGCGCGCGCAGGTTCTTCTGATAGGCCGCGATCTGCTCCGGCGTCTTCAATTCTTCGTATCGCTTTCGCCACTGCTCAAATTGTGCTTGGGCCTGCTGTTGCAGGTAGCGAGCCATCATTTCGCCCGGCGCGGGTGACGGCAAATTCGCACCCTGTACTCCCATCGGTCCGAGAACAGAGAGGTACATTACTGCCAAGAGAACTGCTGCCTTTCTCATTTTACCTCCTTTGTTGCTGTTTGCTTCTGTGCGATCCGATACAGGTCGCCGATGCACATGGCGGCATTTCGCATGCTCAGGGCGAAGTCCTTGCCCGGGTTGCCGAATTGTCCCTGTTGCGGCAGGTTATCCAGGGCGGCCTGTAGATATTTGCTGTCGCCCGTCTTCAGGTACATGAAGCTGTGGGCCTGGGCGGTCACGCCGCCTTTCTTGTTGCCGGCGATGAGCCGGTCGCAGGATTGCCGGATGTAGTTGAAGGCTTCCTCGTCGCCTGACATTTCGTAGTACCGCCGCATTCCTTCGAGGAAGATGCCCGCTTGGAAGCTGAGATTGAGCTCCCGGCCGCGATGGACCCGCAACACCTGGGCCGCCCGGTCGATCCACTTGCGCTCGCCGGTGAGCAGGTAGCCTTGATAGCAGAAATCCATAACCGTGCCTGGCCCGCGCGGCTGGCCGTAGTCATTGTCCGCATAGGTCCAGCGGTAGCAGTAATCGAGGACCATCTGCGCCACGTCGCGCGACCGGTGGTCCCGGAGGAAATACCACCGCTCGATGATCTCCGCCACTTTGTGATGGTTGAAGAGGTCGGAGACGTAGACCTTCGCCGTCTTGTAGTCGTTCGAATTCGTGGGGTCGATGCGGACGTGGTCCGTGGGCGGGCAGTAGCGGCAGCCGCCGATGAGCTGGGTACGGGGCGTGTAGTGCACCACGTGGACATCGGCCATGTGCCGAGCGTGGGCCTCGAAGTTGTCGAAGTATTCGAGATTGCCCGTCCTAAGGAACTGCACGCACATCATGTGCGGATAGCCATAGTAGTTGCCGTCCCAGGCAATGTTCTCGGGCACGTTGACATTGGGCGTCCAGACGTAATGGACGCTGTCGCCATACCCGAGGAAGCCATAGGAGTCGAACTCGACACCCTTGAGGGTCCGCGAATCGTGAAACGCCTCGTTCTTGCGGTTGGCCTGCTCGAAGGCGGCGTCAAACCTCGCCACCCTTTCCGTGAACGGGCCATAAAGCTCGGGGCCACCCGCCTCACAATAGTCGCCGAGACACTGTGTATCTCGGCAGTACCACTTCGGCGGAGCGAAGGGGCGCAGCGGACGTTGCAGGCCGGCGAAGACGCCGTGAAGCTTCTTCGCATCAGGTTGTCCTGCATGGAAGAATAATCGCACCTCGTGGGTCCGTGCGACGCCGGTGTAGATGTCCAGAGGCTTGGAGCAGCGCGCCGGGTAGAGGCCCACATAGAGTCGTCCGTCCGCATTGACCTCGATGGACTTGGGATGCATCTGCCAGAACCATTTGATGCCGGCCGCCAGGCCTTTCGTCCCATCCGACAGACTCCCCCAGCCGATGGTATTGGGTTTCGTTTGCTTGCCCCCGCCGTCCTCCGTGCCAAAGGCGCAGGTCCCTTGCCTCACTGTCGTGGGCAGCTCGAGGAAGAAGCCATCGAGCGCGATCTTGTCCGACTCCTGGCCCTGGCGGTTCAGGAGAGTGACGACGGTTCCGACGTAGGGGCAGCCTGCATAGGCATAGAGGCGGCAGTCGAAATCGAACTGCTTTTCTCCTGCGGTACTCCGAAACGATCCCATGGCACGGATGACGGCGTGCAGGAGCCCTTTCTCTTCAAGGACCACACGCGTATCGGCGTCCGATGATGCGAGGTACTCGTTGCCTCCTATAGATACGCCCAGTCCGCGATTGTGACTGCGGATGATGGTTTCGCCGTTCACCTGCACCGTGTCGATCAGGTTGAAGCCTCTCTTTCGTACGGCGAAGATAAGCGGGCCGGTATCGAGAAGGAATCTGTCGTCGAGTTCCGTAAGGCGAAGCGTCTCTTCCCGCGTCGCGGTCGCCGCGCCCAAGGCAAGCGTGACGGACGCCTTGCCGTTGGCGGAGCAGCCGACGGGGAAGATCAGGTGTACCCATCGCAGCGTCCCGTCATCCCACCAGCGGTTCACCGGCAGGATCTCCGCGTCAAGAGGGCGGCCCTGGCGCAGGAGGCTCAGGTCCTCCGCGGATTTGACACGCCCCTTGGGGAGGGGCACTCCGATGGTGGCCCATTCGGCCTGGCGCTCCACGCCGGCCCGTTCGACCATGGTCAAGGAGACCAATTCCTCGCGGCCCGCGGCAATGGACGAGCCTGAGAGGGCGATCATCGCAATCAGCGACAAGACCGGTTTGACGACTGCACCCATTTGCCGATTCTCCAGAGTACTTGAGATGGCCCTGGGGCTGGATTGTATCCGGCGGACTGCGCCGCGACTATAGAAAACCGGCCGCAGGACGTGTGGGAATGTCACGGATAAACCTTGGACGGGGCGACGAGGGGCGTTACAATATCGGGCGATTCGATCGGAACATCTGACGGGCAGCAGTACAGAGGAGTCCTTATGGCCAAGATCGCTGTTGTCTTAGCATGCCTGGCCGCGGTGGAGTCTGTCACCATCGCGGCCGACCAGTCGCAGGGGGAGTGGAAGGTGGGGATCGCGACCGTGGTCATCACGCCGGAGAAGCCCATGTGGATGGCGGGCTATGCGTCGCGCACGAAGCCCTCGGAAGGTAAGATCCACGATCTCAATGCCAAGGCCTTGGCCTTGGAAGATGCCGCAGGCACGCGGCTGGTGATCGTGGCGGCGGATTTGATCGGTTTTCCGCGGGAGTTCCGCGACCGGATGGAGAAGGAAGTGGGCGAGCGCTACCAGCTTCGTCCCGAGAGTCTGCTGCTCAACGCCTCGCACACGCACTCCGGGCCGGAATTGCGGGCCTGGCGGGCGACGCAGTTGTGGGACTTGCCGCCGGAACAGATCGAACTGAGCAAGCAGTACAGCGAAAGCCTGCGCGGCAAGCTTGTCGAACTGGTGGGCCGGGCCTTGGAGGACCTGGCGCCCGCACGGCTGTCTTATCTGCACGCCCGGGCGGGTTTCGCCATGAATCGCCGGCTCCAGGGCGACAAGGGTTACTCAATATCCCCCAACGCCGACGGTCCGGTCGATCATGATGTCCCGGTACTGCAAGTGACGAGCCCCGATGGAAAGAAGACATGGGCGCTGATGTTTGGTTATGCCTGCCACAACACGACCCTGAGCGACTATGAGTTCTGCGGGGACTACGCCGGCTTTGCCCAGCGGTACGTGGAGGAGGCCCACCCGGGTACCACGGCTTTCTTCATCATCGGCTGCGGCGCCGATCAGAATCCGACGCCGCGTCGGACCATCGAATGGGCGCAGCAGCACGGTCGTGCCTTGTCCAATGCCGTCGAGGCGGCCCTGCTGGCCCGGCCGCGTCCGGTGCAGGGACCGTTGAAGGTCGCTTTAGGCGAGGCAACCCTGGAGTTGGAGCGACCCCCGAGCGTTGCGGATCTTAAGAAACAGGCGAGTTCCACCTCCGGCACCCTGTATGAACGCCGGCACGCCGAAGAGCTGCTCGCGGAGCTGGAAAAAACGGGCCGGGTCAGTAACACGTATCCGTATCTGGTGCATGTCGCTCAGTTTGGCCACGATCTGACGATGGTGGGACTGGCGGGGGAAGTCGTCGTGGACTACTCGTTGCGGTTGAAGAAGGAGTTGGCCGGTCCCGTGGTTTGGGTGGCCGGGTACTGCAACGAAGTCTTCGGTTATGTGCCGTCCCAACGGGTCTTGGAGGAAGGTGGGTACGAAGCACGCGGGGCCGTCGTTTACTACAGCACGATTCCGCTACCGTTTGCCCCGTCGGTGGAGAAGCTGATTGTAGGCAAAGTCCATGAATTGACTCAGAAGGTGCGGACGATGACGAGTCAGTGAGGCGACCTGACATCGCAGGGAATGCGAGGACCGACCATGACTGCAGAAGACACGAATCACGGGTACACGCGTCGGGGCGTTGTGAAGTCTGTCGGTGTAGTCGCGGCAGGCATGGTCCTGGGGGGACCATCGAAGCAGGCCCTCGCGCTGGCGGGAGGGCCGAAGACGGTCACCTATCCGAATGACAAGCACACCCAGGCTTTTCGCTGGCCCTTGTATGGACCCAAGGATGAGGCGGCGGTGCTGGACGTGATCCGGCGGCCGAGCTACCAGCCGATCGCGGGGTTCGAAGAGGATTGGAAGGAATACCTCGGTGTCCCATACGTCACCGCCCACTGCAACGGCACCAGTGCGTTGGCCTCCATGTACTTCGCGTTGAACCTGGCACCCGGCAGCGAGATTCTCGTGCCGAGCTACACGTTCTTCGCCACGATTATGCCGATGCGTCTGTTTGGCTTGGTGCCCGTCTTCGTGGACATCAACCCGCGGACGCTGAATTTCGATCTGGAGGACGCCAAACGCCGCCTGACAAAGAACACGAAAGCCATGGTCCCGGTGCACTGGCTGGGCCGGCCCTGCGAGATGGACGACATTCTGGCCTTCGCCAAGGAGAAGGGATTGATCGTGCTGGAGGACGCCGCCCACGCGCAGGGCGCATCGATGCAGGGCAAGAAGATGGGGGCTTGGGGCCGGATGGCGATCTTCAGCTATCAGGCCAGCAAGCCGCTGCCGGTCATCGAAGGCGGCATGGGCATTTACCAGAACCGCGAGGATTACGAGCGAGGGACCACGTTCGGTAATTACGACGTGCCCAGTCGTTTCCCCAAAGACAGTCCCTGTCGCCAGTACCTGGGGACGGGCTTGGGACTGAAGTTCCGGATGCACCCGGTGTCGGCGGCCCTGGGACGCGTGCAACTGCGCGACTTGGATCGTCGCAACACCCTGTTCGCCGCCCAGGTGCGCCGGCTGAACGATCGCATTTGCGCCCTGCCCGGTCTGTGCGAGCAGGGGGCGCGAAAGGATATGCAGCGGGTCTACTACAACTGGAACATGCTGTTTCTGGATGAAGCACAAGCGGGCATGTCCCGGGCGGCGTGTGTCAAAGCCTTGCAGGCGGAAGGCGTCCGGGCCTCCGCCCACGAGTATCGGTTGCAGCACCAGTCTGCGGTCTACGCCGAGCCGCAGTGGTGGCATCATCTGCCGCGGATTCCGCAACTGCCCGGCTCGGAGCAGGCGAACCGCACAGCCCTTGGGTTGCCGCTGTTCACCTCCGAGGTCCCGGAACTGGTCGAGCAATATGCGGTCGCCTTCGAAAAGGTCTGGGCGCACCGCAAAGAATTGGCATAAAGACTATGGAAAGGGGTTCTGTCATGTCGGGACTGGTAACACTGTTGCTCTCACTGGCCATGGTGAATGTGGCGCCGGCTCAGGCCAAGCTGGTCGCACGGACGTACAACTCCGGCTTCGCTCTGGCGCACGACACCTACAACGGGATGGGGACAGGCAGCGACGGCAAGATCTATTATGTTCTGTCGTCCGAGAAGTACGACATCGGTGCCAAGATGTTCTGCTATGATCCTGCCAAGGACAAGATCGAGCCTCTGGGGGACATCACGGAGGCGTGCGGTGAGAAAGATGCCAAGACGATCGTACAGGGGAAATCGCACGTCACTTTTGTAGAACGGGAGGGCAAGCTCTACTTCGCGACCCACGTCGGCTACTACAGCATCATCGACGGCATGGAGAAGATCGGCATCCCGCCGGAGGGGTGGAAGCCGTACCCGGGCGGTCATTTCCTCGCCTATGACATCAAGACGAAGAGATTCGAGGACCTGGGCAAGGCCCCGCGCGGCGAGGGCATCCTCACGATGACGATGGACACCAAGCGCGGGCGGCTGTACGGCCTGACTTGGCCCGCTGGGTACTTCCTCCGCTACGATCTGGCGAAAAAGGAATTGACGGACCTGGGGCAGGTCTCGAAGCTGGGCGAAAACGGCAAGGGCGACGACTACCGTACGCTCTGCCGCTCTTTCGTGGTCGATCCGCGCGACGGCAGCGTCTATTACACCGTCGGTGACGGCGAGATCTTCCGGTACCGGTATGACAAAGACGCCATCGAAGTCGTGGCGGGCGACAACATGAGAAAGGACTACTTAGGCCAATACGATCCGACCTCCGCCGGTCACATGGGGTATAATTGGAGGCAGACCTTCTGGTACAAGCCGGAGAACGCGGTCTACGGCGTGCACGGCAATTCCGGGTACCTGTTCAAGTTCGATCCGCGTATTCCCCAGGTGGAAATCGTCGCTCGCATTACTTCATCGCCCTCTCAGCGCAGCGGCATGTTCGACCAATTCAGCTATGGGTATCTCGGCTTTGCCCTCGGTCCCAATGGACGAACCATCCACTATCTGACGGGCGGACCCATCTACGTGGACGGCCAGCGGCTCGCCGGCAAGGCCAAGACGGCCATGGGCGAGTCCAAAGGGATGGAGAACCTGCACTTGGTGACGTACGACATCCGCGCCGGCAAATATACCGACCAGGGCCCGATCTTCTTCGCGGACGGCCAGCGGCCCTACTATGTGAACTCGATTGCGGTCGGAAAAGATGGCTCCGTCTACACCTTGTCGAGGATCACGGAAGACGGCAAGACCCGAACCGACCTGATCCGCATCAAGGGCCCGTTCAAGGAATAGCAGGGGCGTCCCCATCGGGTGTCCCCGGCGCGTCGATCGTGCGCGACGAAGGCTTCGGCATCGTCTTCAACGAACGATTTCAAGATAAGGAGGGCCGGCAGCCGCCTTGCCGCCGGCCCTTGTCTGCCGCATGGGGAGTGGGTTCTACGGCTTCACCGCCCGGTTGTAGATTCGCACGTCGTCGATCAGGCCCCTCCAAAAGGTGCCGCGGCGAGTGTCTTGCCGGCCCTGTGCGTAGCCGCCAACTGACGACCGAGTATCACAGCTTCGGCGCCGCGGAGCGGTCCGGGACGTAGAAGAACCGCACTTCGCTCAGGCCGACGGAGGGCGTACTGCCCCAACCCTTCTCGATGGTCAGCTTGACGTATTTGGCCGAGGCCCCGCCGAAACTGATGGTCGTGTCGTGGACATAACCGCTCTGGCCGGGGGCCCGCGCAAATTCCGCCACATTGGCCCAGGGTGTCCAGGTCGTACCGTCGGGGGAGTACTCGATCTTGACCGTCCTGGCCCCGAAACCGATGAAGGGCTCCACCATCTGGTTCGAATTCCATACCCACAGTTCATGCAGTGCATAAACCCTATCGAACTCAAACTGAATCCAGTGCGGCGCTGCACCCTGGGCCAACCACATATCGCTTCCATTTGTCGAATGCCCGTCGTTCTTATCGAGCCCGGAGCCATCGACCGTTTTCTCCGGCCCCATGGAGGGCTGCCCGCTGGATGCCGTGGCGGTGATGTTCTTGACAGGACGGGCATAGGCTTCTGTGGTGAAGCTCACGACCGGCCCCTGGTAGATCGCAGGAGCAGGACCGGAGATCACGAAATCGACCCGCCAGTAGTACGTCTTGCTGAATTCCAGCGCACCTGGAGGATCATAGGTAGTGGCCGTTTGCCCTTGGCTGACCAGCACGCCCTGAGGATTCGTTCGACTGGCAGTGTTGACTGACGCGAGAGAAGCCCCTAAGTAGATATCGCGGGTATTGGCGAACGAGGGCGAGATCCAACTCAGGACCACATCGCAGGGCACATCCGAAGCCTTGGGGCCGGGAGTCATCAAGGATTCCATAAGGACCCGCAGGTCTCTCTCGTCCACAATGCCGTCGCCCCACGCGAATGGACCGATATCGCACAGAGTGTTGTTCTTCCCCCAGTTGGCCACTAGGAGGGCCAAGTCTGCCGCATCGACCTTGCCCTCGCCGTTGAAGTCCATGAGGGGAATAATCGGAGCCTGGTAGATATCGCCGTATATCCCGCCGAGCCCGCCGAGCCGTTCGGATGAGAAGTACAACGTCTGCCCGTCAGTAGATACGTGCGCTGGGCAGTCCTCCTGGGGTCCGTTGACTTGTGGCCCAAGGTTCACAGGAACACCCCAATCGGCTTCAACCCCCCTGCGCATAACGAACCAGATGTCAGCCGCACCGAATCCGCCCGGCCTGTAGATGCCCGCGCCCCAGTCGCTGAAGACGAGCAACCGGTCGTCGCTTGAAACAGACGGGTCCATATTGGGGATCTGAGGGCTATACTTTAGTCCGAGACTCACGGGTTGGCCCCAAGGGTCACTCCTCGTTACCCGTGTCGTGACCCACAGGTCAAAGGACCTCTTGTTTGTATAGGTACCTCCCCTGGTCGAACAAAAGTAGAGTTTCAGACCGTCTGCCGCAAGGCAAGGTGCCGCATCGCTGGCGGAACAGTTGACTGCAGGGCCGAGGTTCACCGGCTCGCCCCAGTCTTTGTCTCTTGTCATGCGTGTGGTCATCCATATGTCAGCAAGACCATACCCTCCAGCCCTGGCAAATGAACTGAAGTAGAGTGTAAGTCCATCTGGCGAGATGCTTGCCCCACCCTCCTCATCTGGACTGTTGACGAGTGGCCCGAGATTCTCCGGGGCACCCCAGTCGTCGCCCGTGGTGGGCCGTTTTGCCACCCACAGGTCCCAGTCACCCTGCCCGCCGGCCCGGTTCGAGGCGATGTACATCTCTAGGCCATCAGCAGTCATGGTGCGCATGATGTCGCCTGCTGGACTGTTGACTGTAGGCCCCAGATTCGTGGGAGTGCCGAAGGTGAAGTCGGCTCTCACATTGGACGTGGTGCACATCGCCACCACAACAAACGCCAGAATCAGAAAGTCCCTCGTCGCGTTCATAGTTATCCGCTCCTTTCGTTCGTCCCGTGAACAGTTGACCCGATGTTGACCTGCGGCTTATGGTTTGATGGCCCGGCTGTAGATCCGCACGTCGTCGAGCAGGCCGGACCAGAAAGTGCCGGGGGTCTTGGTCTTGCCGGCGCCGAGGACCAGATTCCGGGACGTAGCGGCCAGACTGTCCTGGATATCTTCGGCCACCAGCACCTCGTCCACATACAGCCGGCGGTGGGAACCGTCCCACGTAAAGCCGACGCGATGCCAGTTGCCGTCCGTAATGACCGCGTCTGAGTACAACACCTTGGCAGATCGACCGCCGCTCTTCAACTCGGTCATGAGCGCCCCCGTAGCGGGGTCCAGCATGAGCCAGTTGCTGTCTGTCTCCTGAGAGATCACCACTTGTCCTGGGGCACCCCCTTTGACCCACGCGAAGACACTGAACGGACCATCGGAAGGATTCAGGGCAGATGTGGCCGTGACGCAGGTCGTCCCGTTCAATTCCAGCGCCCCATCGATTCTCCCACCCTGCGGGCGCCATTGAGGCAGCCCCAGGATCGTGCCATGGTTGGTGCCGGCGTGATCGTGTGCAATGATGCCCTCCGTCTCATCCAGTTTCCAATGGGCGATCAGCGTGGGGTCATAGGCCTCCTGGCCCCAATAGCTCATCAGAACCTCCAGGTCCGCCGCATCGACCTTGCCGTCGCCCCAGGGCATCGGGCCAACATCGCAGAGCGACTCATCCGTCCCCCATTTGTCGATGAGCGTAACCAGATCCCCGACTCCAATACGACCATCGCCGTTGAAGTCAACGACCGGAACGATTGGAGCCTGCCAGATGTCCCCCCCAGCCCCCCCCATACCCACCCGACCGGTTGAGCCAAAATACAACGTTAGCCCCTCGGGGGATATTCGCGGCGTGTACTCACCGGATGTCCCGTTGACCAGCGGTCCAAGATTCACCGGTGCGACCCAGGGATCGGAAATGGCAGTACGCGATGACATCCACATGTCCGAGGAACCGAATCCCCCAGCGCGGAAAGGCCCATAAAGAAGATCATCTGAGCCAAGGAGTAGAAGACCGTCGGTGAAGACAAAAGAATAACCTCCGCCATCTGGACCGTTGACAACTGACCCAAGATTTGTTGGCTGTCCCCATGGATCATTTCTCGTTGCTCGTCTGGATACCCAGATATCGAAGCTGCCGGATCCGCCAGAACGGTTCGAGTCAAAGTATAACTCGAGGCCGTCCGTAGCGATCCATGGCGCAGACTCCCATGATGGACCATTGACGATGGGTCCGAGATTGACGGGAGTACCCCAATCCGCTTCTTTGTTCTGCCGTGTCGAGACCCAGATGTCGCCCGACCCACGCCCACCGGCTCGGCCTCGCGACACAAAGTACAGTTCCAGCCCGTCGAAAGAGATGCTCGCGCAGGCATCACTCGTTGGACCATTGATCTTCGGCCCCAGATTCGTCGGTGTACCCCAGTCATCGTCTATCGTCGCTCGCTTGGCCACCCATATATCCCAACCGCCAGACCCACCGGGCCGGTCGGAGTCCAAATACATCTCCAGGCCATCAGATGAGAAACAATCAGGCCCTTCACCAGACGGACTGTTGATGGTCGGCCCCAGATTGGTGGGTGTGCCGAAGACAAAATCGGCCTTTGCACTCCTCTGTCCGCCGCCAAGCACAACAGCGGCCGCAAATCCAACCGACAGCAACCGCACTCTGTAGCCATTGAACCATCTCATGAGACGCCATCCTTTCCGCCCGTTGGGCTGTAACAAGGAGAGTTCTTTTGCCAGTTGGGCTCACGACGGTCGCTTGACAAGACCGTCTCCACATATCAATTCAGGAAAAGGACCGCTGGCTTGCGCGGGGCAGGGATTTTTTTTGACTTTTATCACCGGTAACCGGCGCACGGCGAGTAAGACGTTGCAAACAAACCACTTATGGAGTATGCTACAATAGCGAGCTGGAGTTGATCGCAGTATCCGGGAGACGCCATGGTGCGGCTATTGGCAGCCCCGGAGTGAGCAGGTTGTGCGACTGAACGGACTTCGATAGGTGCGCCATGCGTCACGCGGATTACACCGACATGGGGGGTGTAGGACAGGCGTTCCTAACCACCCACTGGTCCCTCATCGAGGGGCTGCAGGCGAGGGAGGACGACCGGAATCGCGCCCTCGTGGAACTGCTGCTGGCACGCTACTGGAAACCCGTGTATTGCTACCTGCGGCGCCGGGGGCATCCCAACGAAGAGGCCAAGGACCTGACGCAGGGGTTCTTTCACGAGGTCGTCTGGGGCGGAACCTGATTCAGAAGGCGGATCAGACCAAGGGTCGATTCCGCTCGTTCCTGCTGACGGCCCTGAATCGGTATGTCATCAACGTTCAACAGGAGCACGCGGCCCGGAAACGCGCGCCGGAAGGCGGGCTGGTTCCTTTGGATCTCGCCGAGATGGCCGAGGTGCCGCACCCCATGACGGTGCTCACCCCCGAAGATGCCTTCACCTACGCCTGGGTCTCGGCCCTGCTGGAGCAGGTTCTTCAGGATGTACGACGCGGATGTGAGAAGGAAGGCAAGGGGGCGCACTGGCAGGTCTTCCACGACCGTGTGTTGCGGCCCGTGATGAAGGGAGGCGAGGCCCCCTCTCTGGAGAGCATCTGCCGCGCGTACGGCATCCCGGACGTGGCCCAGGCCTCGAATATGATCGTCACGGTCAAGCGGCGGTTTCAGACCGCGCTGGCCCAGCGCCTGCGCGATTCGGTCATGTCCGATGAGGAGGCCGAGGCGGAATTCCAGGAAATCAAACGATTCTTGCCGCGTATGGCGCAAGATCGAGCCGCATTTCCTGAAATAGGATAGGGCAGGCCGGACGTTCTGTTGCCCGGATGCGCGTGCCCGTCCCCTTGCCGACACCGAGGTGCAGCCATGAAGGAAGACTCGCTCTTTGACCTGGGTCCCGAGCAGTTGAATCGGCTTTTGTTGATCGGGACCGAAGAGGAACCGGACCACGCACCCAAACCGGACCCCGGTCCTGGACCGGTCCCACCCCGCGCTTCGCTGGCGGGCGTCGTCGAGCAACCCGGCGGCTGGATCGGCCGCTACAGACTCCTCAGTGTTCTGGGCGAAGGGGGCATGGGAATGGTCTACCTGGCCGAGCAGGAAAGCCCAATCCGGCGCCAAGTCGCCCTGAAGGTGATCAAGCCGGGAATGGATTCCCAGCGCGTCATCGCCCGTTTCGAGGCGGAGCGTCAGGCCTTGGCTGTGCTGGACCATCCGAATATCGCCCACGTCTACGATGCCGGCACCACCGAGAGTGGCCGGCCGTACTTTGTGATGGAACTTGTCCACGGTGTGCCCATCACGGAGTACTGCGACTGCCGCAAGCTCACGATCGACGAGCGGCTGCGCCTCTTCCAGCAGGTCTGTCAGGGCGTGCAGCACGCCCACCAGAAGGGGATCATTCATCGAGATCTCAAGCCATCCAACGTCCTGATGCCCACGGAGGGCGATGAACCGATTCCCAAGATCATCGATTTCGGCGTGGCCAAGGCCCTCAGCCAGCCGCTCACCGCACGGACCCTGGTCACGGAAGATAGCCATCTTCTCGGCACGCCGGAGTACATGAGCCCGGAGCAGGCCGAGATGGTCAACGAAGACGTCGACACCCGCTCGGACATTTACTCGCTCGGCGTCCTTCTATACGTACTGCTGGCCGGTATCTTGCCCTACGACTCCGAGACATTCCGCCAGGGCGGGATCGAGGGTATCCGCAGGGCCATCCGCGAGACGGTCCCCAAGACACCCAGCACCCGGCTAACCAAGCTGGGCGAAGGAGCTAAGGAACTTGCCGAAAGCCGTCGCACCGAAGTCGCGACGCTGGCCAAACGCCTGCATCGAG
>CAYHAJ010000277.1:0-28586 GCA_964354535.1 uncultured Pirellulales bacterium | reverse complement strand
ATCCATCTCCGGCTCCAACGACTGGTACTTGCTCTGAATCCGTGCGATCATCTGTGCATCCTGCATGCAGGTGTTATCACACAATCCCTCAAATCGATCAATAGTAATTTGTGCAAGTTATTTATGCGCGATCACTAAGGGCGTGTCGCGGGCGCCCACGCGGACCACCTCACCTACGGGAAACTCCTCATTCCACGTCGCCGCGGTAAGATTCGCGCTCGTGGCCGTGCCGGCCAGGGTCAGTTGGATGTCATAGGTCGTGGCCGGCGCCAGGTGAACGATGCTGCCCCGGTAGTCGGCTAAGTCCTCGTCCGTGTTCGCAATCGGGTTGTAGCGCAGCGGCAGCGCCTCTTGCCATTCCGTTGTCCCCTGCCGACGATAGCGAACCAGGACTTCTTTGTCCGCCGCCCCGCCCGCCGGCGACCAATAGAGCCCCAGGCAGTGAAACGTGGAGATCGCGAACGGAGCAACGTCGCGGCGGGGAGCTTCCGCTGCCCTGGCGGTGAAGAAACCGAGGTTGAAGGTGCAGACCGCCGCCAGCAGAAGGGGTTTCAGGGTTGACATGGACTTCATGACTCTTGTTCCTTCCTAACCCGGACAAGCCGGAACCATAAAGGGTGCTTCTGGGGGCGCTGCCCCCAGACCCCCGGGATTTATCGCTTTACGGCTCAAAGCTGATGAATGGACAGAGAGCAAGCCGCTCGGCCGAGCAGTCGTACCTGCCCGTGACATCCAAAAGTTGGCCGCAAAAAATATTGCCATAAACCCCTGTCAATTCAGGTAGTTACAAATGTCGGAGAGAAAATCTTGCGCGCCGTACACAAGATTTTTCCTCTAAGTGACTAAAAGCGACCATGTCCGACAGCCTGAGAGGGTGTGTGGGAAGCCGGTTCTTCGTGGCATGGGCACGAGCGCCCATGCAGCAGCGGCGCTCGCGCCGATGCCACCAAGCTCCGCAGGCAGGATGCCCGCGCCACTTCTCACACACCCTCTGAGATCGTCACGCGTACTCTGTGCTACTTCTTGGTCCCCGCGGCCAACATGCCTTTCAGGGCGGCGGTCTTGACATGCGCGGGCTGGTCCTTGCCCTGAAGTTCCTTGTACAACGCTACCGCCTCGGTCTTCTTCCCGTCGGCCAGCAACTGCTGGGCACAGATCAGACGAGCGTCGGCTACAGGGATCTTCATGCCCGCAGGCGCGGTTTTCGCAAACTTGCTCAGTTCCTTGGCCGCCGCGGGCGTGCCGATCAGGGCCAGCGCCTGCGCCGCCGCCCGGGCGACTTGGAGATCGGAGTCGCCGAGAAGCTTGGCGACAGCCCCGATGCTCTTGGCGTCACGACGTACGCCCAGCGAGCCGACCAAGCCCGGCTTGAGCTTGCCGTTGACCTTGGGCAATGCATCCCGCAGCGCCGCCACTGCCTTCTCGTCCGGAATGCGTTCCAGGGCATACCGTGCAATGTGCGAAGTCTCCTGAGCCGGCAAAAGAGCCGCCAGGGCCTTGACGGACTGGGCGGTGCCCACCACCCGCAGCTTGCGACACACATAGTCCTGCGCCGAGCGCGAGAGGCCGCCGGCCAGGGCGTCCGCGAGGCGCTTCTCCAGCGCCTTGCGGGCCGGGGCATCCTTCTGCGTCGCGATGATCGCCTGATCGATGGGGTTCAAAGCCGCCCGGTCGGTGCCCCAGTCATAGGTCTTGAGGGTATTGAAGGCGTCGTCCACGGTGGCGACCGCCGTCGGGGCGGCCGCCGGGGTCGTTTTTGCGGTCTGGTTACTCGTCATGATGAAGTCTCCTTATCGCAGCGATCGCGTCGCGGCTTCAAATCACCCAGGGTTCTCTGCGGGCCACGTCGACCAGGCGATTCGCCTCGTCGTCGTTCACGAACTGCTGTTTCACCGTGTCCCATTTCAGCGACCGTTCCAGCTCGTAGGCCGCCAGGAACAGCTGGCACACGGTGGCGGTGTGGACCGCGAGTTCGATGTCCCGGAAGGGCTTGTTGCGCGTCTTGACGCAGTCGATGAAGTCGCCGTAAATGCCGCCCGTTCCGGCGTAACCGGGCACCGGCTTCGAGGGGCCTTGTTCATTCGTGCCTTCCACGTCCAGGTTGCCTCGGCCCGGGTAATTGTGGTGCAGCAGCTTGCCGTTCGGATAGCGGCAGGTCGCGTACTTCTTGCCGTTTTCGTTGTGGAAGATGACTTCCTCGGGTTCCAGCTCCCGGACATCGATGGCGAAGGTCGCGCCGCCAAAATGGTGGGCGCCCCAGTCGGTCATACCGCCGCCGGAGTAATCCTTGAACGACCGCCAGCAGGTGCCGTTGATGTTGTAACTGCCGCTGCACCGGTGCGGATGGAACGGCGCCCAGGGGGCGGGGCCCAGCCACATGTCCCAATCGAAGCCATCGGGGATGGGTTCCCCCGGTTTGTTGCAGTCCATCGGCAAAGGGCCCACGTTGACGTTGATCGACTTGACAAGACCCTTGCTCCCATTCCAGCAGGCGTCCACCGTCTTGCGGTAATCCTCCAGCACGCGCTGGCTGCCCCCGGAAACGACCCGCCCATAGCGCCGGGCGGCGTCGATCATCAGCTTGCCTTCCCGGAGCGTCTTGGTCTCGGGCTTCTGGCAGTAGATGTCCTTGCCGTTGCGGCAGGCCTCGATCACGACGAGCGCGTGCCAGTGATCCGGCGTGGCGCAATGCACCGCGTCGATGTCCGCGCGGGCCAGGACCTCGCGGAAGTCATTGTAGGCTTTGCAGTCCTGGTTGCCGTACTTCTTGTTCACAGGGTTCATGCGGGCCTCACGAACGTCCCTTCTGACGTCGCACACGGCCACGTACTGGACATCGTCACGATTCAGGAACGCGTTCAGGTCGCCCCCGCCCATGTTGCCCAGGCCGATGCCGGCCATTACGATCCGGTTGCTGGGCGCGGGCTTGCCGTCGTTGCCCATCGCGGCCGCCGGAATCAGATAGGGCAACGCCACCGATGCCGCCGTTGCTTTCAGAAATGCTCTTCGACCATAGGGTATGCCCTGGTCCTGCGCTGGTTTGCTCTTCTGGTTTGCCACGGGTCGATCCTTTCCTGGGGTCAGTGTGGATAATTCGTACGTCACCAACCATCCTACGCCATGCCCCGGGGATTATCAAGAGACATGACTGCCAAAGCCGCCTTGTGGAGAACTCGTCAGGTGCGAATGTCCTGCGGCTGCAGGGAGGAGTGAATACCGGACTTGCGTTCCTTTCCGGTGAAAGCGATCGCACAGCGCGCGTCCGATCATTCTGTGCTGTAGTTGATCTCCATCCGGCGTGACAGGCGGGCGGCGAGCACGAGGACCACGCCCGTGAGGATCACGATACTGAGGACGGCCACGGACTTGGTGGCGGGCTGGACCGGTGAGATCAGGAGGTGGACGAAGCCGGGGACATCCTGGCCCGGCGCTGCGGCTACCGGGCAGAGGGACTGGAGGTAGTAGATCATGCTGATCTTCTTGAGGGCGGCGGGCAGGAAGGGATTGATACCCTCCCACAGCAGGACTATGGCCGTGGGGATAATCGGGTTTCGAAAGAGCAGCCCGACGGCCAGAAACACGCTGCCGTAGCCCACACAGGCCAGGGCCGTGACGATCAGATAGGAGGAGAACTGGCTCCAACCTGTGGACGTGAGGAAACTCGCCCGGGCGGTCTGGTCAAACTGCCAGAGCAGGGCCAGCCACTGCAAAGCCGTGCTGGAGGTGAAGATGACCACGGTGGCCAGCAGCCCGGCCAGATATTTGCCGGCCAGCAGGACCTCCCGTCGGGTCGGCGTCAGCAGGTAGAAGTGCAGGCTCTTGTCGAGCATCTCGCCCCGAAACAGGTTGACAAAGACCCCTACGCACCCGAAAAAGACCGCCAGGCGGAGATAGTAGGATTGGAATACGCCGGCAAAGATCCGCGAGACCTGGGCCAGCGTGTCCGGCTCGCTCCTGTCGATCCCGGTTAGCTTGCCATCGTTGAAGAAGAGGTAGAGCTCGGTCTTGCCGTCCGTGTATCTGCAGTGGGACTGCTCACGCCGCTCGTTGTGCTCATCGCGGGAGTGCCAACGCCGCCGGGAGTGGGGCTCGCCGAGCTTCTGCGTGACTTCGTCGTAGGTCATCCCGCGCTGAATGGCACTGAGGGCCTCGCTGGAGATCGGATGGTCCCGGGCAATTCGCTCGAGCTGGTCCCGGCGGTGCCCGGCAAAGATCGAATGGCTTGCAAAGAGCAGCAGAGGGGCGAAGGCCAGGAGGTAGACCCACAGACCCCGCCGCGCGAAGAAGGTCTTCTTCATCTCCAGACGGACGATCGCCAAGACCTGCGTGCACCAGAGCCGTATCATTTGGTGGCCTCCTCCCCGCCGATGAGGTATTCATACACGGAATGGACGTTATCGTCGGCCGGGACCACGCCCTCGATGTCAAGGCCGGCCAAGGCAAGGTGGTTGAGGGCCCGGCAGAACCCGTCCGCATCGCGGGTCTTGACGAGCACGCCCTCCCCTTCCGGCAGCAGTCGCACCTCCACCACGTGGTCCTGCTCGAACGCCTTGGAGGCCAGCAGGCTCGGCTGCTTGCAGCGGATCAGGAACTGCATGGGCCGCTCTTCCTGGATCTCGCTGCGCACGCCTCGAATCCGGCCTTCGGCGACGACGTAGCCGCCGCTCATCAGGACCACCTGGTCCGAGATCATGTCCACTTCGTGCAGCACGTGACTGGAGACCACCACGTGCCGGCCCTCGGTCGCGTAGCGCTTGAAGAGGGCAATCGTCTCCGCCCGGACCAGCGGGTCCAAGCCGTTGAGAGGCTCGTCGAGGATCAGGACGCGGGGGTCGTGGGCGATCGCCTGGGCCAGCCGGATCCGCTGGCGCATCCCCTTGCTGTACGCGGCGACCTTGCGATCCGCGGCGTCGGCCAGGCCGACCTGCGCAATGGCCCGCGTGGTCAACTCCCCGCACTCGGTAGCCGGTCGCCCGGACAGACGGAGAAAGGAATAGATGAATTGGGACCCGGTCAGGCCTTTGGGGAAGGCGTCAAACTGCGTCGAGTAGCCCACGAAGCGAAAGAGCCTTTCGGGTTGCGACGGCTCGACGCCCAAGACGCTGATCCGGCCCCGGCTCGGCCGGACCAGGCCGGTGATCAGGTTCATCAGGGTCGTCTTTCCCGAACCATTGGGACCGACCAGGCTCGTGATCCCGGGCGGGAGGGAGAGGGTCACTCGGTTGACACCCAGGACCTCGCCGTAGAACCGCGAGACATTCTCGAGGATGATCCGGTCCTCCTTCATTTGATCACCTCGAATCCACGAATCCGCCGGGCCAGCAGCCCCAGGCACAGGACGCAAGTTATGCCCAGGACAATCCAAGCCTGCGTCACCGACAGGTCCGTGCCCCGGCTGGTGTCAAAGAGGTCCCCCCAGATTGTATGGATCACCTCGCCCAGGTTGATCAGCGAGCCGTTGCGGGTCCGCAGGATCTGATTGATGGCTTGGGCGAAGCCGGCGCCCACGAAGTGCAGACCCAAAACGAACGCCCCGGCGGCGATCCGCCATTTCACCCACGCAGACAGAGCCAAGGCGATCAAGGACAGAACGAGGATCCAGATCAGGGGCCCCAAGACGATCGAGCGGGCCAGCCAGAGGTTAGGTCGGATCCAGGTCCATCCCGTGCAACTGGCCTGAATCGCATAGAGCAGCAGGCCCGGGACCCACGTGATCAGAGAGAGCAGGACAAACAGGACGGTCATTTTGCCGGCCACGTACTCGGCCCGGGAGAAGGGGCGGCTCAGATGCAGGGCCAGTCCACCATTGGCCAAGTCCGGCGAGATCAGGCTTGGTCCGACGAAAGCCGTCAGCAGGAGGGCCAGCACTCCCTGAACCACGCAGAAACCGTAAAAGAATGTCCCGTCGATGGCGGGCAGCGCATTGGATTGCAGCTTCAGCATGGCCAGGGCCGGGCTGTTGTGGGACAGGTAGATCAACGTGGCGCAGCCCACAGGGTAAAAGACGCACAGCGCCAGGAACAGAACCAGGAATCGGGACTGGAAGACCCGGGCATAGGAGAACCGCATCAGGATCAGAAAACGAGACCAGCTCGCGGTCCGCTTGCCCTCATAAGCCTTATAGGTCTGTCTGTAAACCGCCACGTCAGACCTCCATCGCCTTGAGAAAGATATCTTCAAGCGTATCCCGACGGTAGCTCACTCGCCGCAGGGGCAGGTCGCGCTCGGCCGCCACACGGAAGACCTCGCGCAGATCGAACCCCTCGGGCAGAACCATTCGGTATCTCCCCGTCCCTGCTGCCGTATACTCGCACCCGAGTTGAGCAAGGGCCTCCGCCAGGGCGGCTTCCCCGCCTGAGGTCTCCAACTCGACGAACCGCTTGTTGGCGCTGCGTTCCCTCTCGAGATTCGCATAATAGACGATCTGTCCCTGCTTGAGGATCAGGACCTCCTCGCAGGTCTCCTCCACGTCGCGGAGTAGATGGGAGCACAGGAGGATGTGCATCTGCCCGGAATCCCGGATGTCGCGGATGAGGCGGACCATCCGCTGGCGTGCGATCGGATCGAGGCCGTTGGTCGGCTCGTCGAGGATGAGCAAACGGGGTCCATGCACAAGGGCCTGAGCGAGCTTGGCCATCTGCTTCATCCCCAGGGAGTAGGTCCCCAGTTTGCGGTAGCGGGCTTCTCCGAGCCCCACGTAGAACAAGACCTCGTGGGCCCGTTCGAGGGCAGCCTGGGCCGGCAGACCGGACAACTCGCCCATCATACGAACAAAGGTCACCGCCGTCATGTCCGCGATGAAGGCGTCGTTCTCGGGCATGTAGCCGATCTGGGCACGGATCGGCCGGAGGTGATGTCGGATATCGTGGCCGAAGATCTTGGCCGTGCCCCCGGCTATCGGGCAAAACCCCAACAGGGTCTGGATCAGGGTGGACTTGCCTGCTCCGTTGGGTCCGAGCAGCCCCAGCGTGCGCCCCGACAGGGCGGCGCGGAGATCCTTCAGGATCTCCCGTTTGCCAAAACGCACACTCAATCCAGCCAGTTCAATGACAGAATCCACGAAATCGCTCTCCTGAGACACCCAGGCTAAGATACCCGCTGCGCCCATTGTACCATCGGAAAACCAAACTTGTGCTCCTTGAATCCGCGCAATCTCCTTGTTTCTTTCCGCCGCCGCGCCGGCCACAAGGGGTTGGTCGCGAGCGCGTACCATTTATTGCAGGTCCACAGGAGCATTCCAGGGCAGAGGACTCACGATACCTCTCCCTGCCGCCTCCTCTTTCGCGGCGATTTCCGCGCTAACGGTCTGGAATCGCTCGGGTTACGCCCGGATGACTTCTGGCACGCTGCCCCGGGGACCGCCACGACCATTCGGGGGAAAATCCGAAAGGCATTGTCCACGGTGTCGATGCTCTCGGCGGTGCGGCAGGCGAACCCTACCTCGACCGTGTCCCCGTACGCGCTCTGGACATAGTCGCTTCGGGCCTTGGCCCGCCAAGCCTTCGCCTCTGGCGAGAGCGGAGCCACGCTCAAGAACAGGGTAATCTTGATGGCATCCTGGTCCTGGCACAACCAGCCGCCCATCAGAAGCGTAATAGCCGGCAGAAACACGAGGTTGTTGATCAGGGTCAGACCGACGCTGTTCTCGTAGGGCTCCTTGGCGAACTCCTGCTCGAAGAGATGTCGGGCCTGGGCGGCCTGAGTCCCTTCGGGAGCCCTGTACTCCATGCCCAGGTGATCGAAGAGGGTCCGAACACCGGGTAGGGCCGCGAGAGCCAATCCCAGCCATAGAAGGAGGATGCAGATCCTGGTGCGCTTGAGGAAGGCCACGTACTTCTTGCTGAAGTCCGTCCACACGATGCTATCACCCAGCCTTTCTCCCGGGCAAAAAATGACGTTGGCGGAGCCAAGCGGGCGGGGGAACTGACGACGACAGACCTTCTTTCCGGAGGAAGATCAGGGCGCTAAGGGATAATCAAGATGTCGAGTACCTGCCCCCTTCAATGGGTGCGGCGAGCTCGCAATCGATGATTTCTGACCTGCAATCTCTGATCCGGTGCAGCGAGGCTGCGCCAGATCTGCAATCGTAAATCGAAAACCGTAGACCCCTACACTTTCAGGCCGGAGATCGTGGCTTCGAAGACCAGAGTCTGGGCGACGACCCCCTGGACGTCGCAGACGTACTTTCTGCCGGGCCGGGCTTCGGTGATGTGGCCGAGCAGATAGAGCCGGCAGCCCGGCTCGATCGTGGCGCGAAACTTCGCTCGGTCGATCCCTCCGAAACCAACGAACCCTTGCTCCTGATAGATTTGCTTGACAAAGAAGCTGAGCAATTGGGCGGCGGCTTCAATCTGGACGACTCCCGGCATCAGGGGCCGCCCGGGAATGTGGCCTCGGACCCAGAATTCCGCCGGCGTGACATCCTTATAGCCCAAGATGCATCCGGCCTTTCTGTCGCACCACAGGATGCCGTCAAGCTGCTGCATCTCGAAACGCTGAGGGTTGACTTTGCGGATCGCCTCCCGGTCGAACAGGGGTTTCCCGTCGAGACCGATCTGCGTCAAATCAAAAAGCAGAGCAGGCGGCATGGGAGACCTCTCTACAGACTTTCCTCGCGTGGCATGGGGCGTGGCGGTGATGCTACGGACAGAACAGGCCTGCCGGACGATCAGAACAGCATCCGCTTGCCTCACGGCAAAAGAGACTGATCAAGGATCGCCGACGGATTACTCCTCGGTCGATCGGATCTCCAGGACCCGGTTGCGAACGACTTGGGCGGCCTGCTTGATCAACTGCATTTGCTTACGGACGCGTGTTCCGGCCGCCTTGTTGCCGCCCAGAGCCTTGTTGATGTCCGACTCAATCTCGGCGACCAACCTTTTCAGATCTTCATATTCCTGCATCTAATGGATCCTCCATTTGATGAATAAGGATTGCGGCGAATGTATCGGCCGGAGAAGCTCCTGTCAAAGAAAAATGCGTTCTTTCGTCAAAAACGCATTTCCCCCGGTCGTCCGCTGGCGATCAGGGGAAGAGCCGTTTCGCGAGGGCAGCCACCCGCTGGCCTCGGCGCTCGCATTGCTGCTTGACCTTCTCGTCGGGTTTGCCGATGGAGAGCGGGCCATAATGAGCGCCTTGGGGATCGCCCTGGACGATCATGCCGGCGATCAGCATGGCCTCCAGGATGCCGAGGACGGTCGTCTCGCTGCCGCCGCCCATGTTGGCGGAACTGGAGAAGGCCGCTCCGACCTTGCCGTTCAGTTGTCCGTGCCGGCTGACCAACTCATCAATCAGGTGCTTCATCGGGCCCGCCATCTGACCGTAATAGCACGGCGAGCCGAGCACGACGGCGTCGTAAGCCGGAAGTTCGTCGGCGCGCACCTTATCCACGGACCTGCATTCGGTCGGCAAGCCGGCGTCCTTCATCGCTTTGGCAACGATCTCCGCCATCTCTTGGGTGTTGCCGCTCCTCGAATAGTAAACCACAATCCCTTTGGCCATATCTACCCCTTTCCTGCTCAATCGGTGTGCACCAGTCTACTGTACGTCGAGCATACTCCGCCTCGGCCGGGGCGTCCAGAGATTCTTCGGAAAGTGGGCCCTTGCTGTCGCTCTGTGCCGGCCCATGCGCGTTGTTGCAGTCGCGCGGGGTGGGCTGCCGATGGTTCGCCCATCCGTCAGCAACAACAGAATCTCAGGAATCTGGGGTGCATCCAACTGGTTGGTTCATGGCACCCAGAATAAGAGGGCGGGTCTCTTCGCGTCACCAGCCGCGCAGACCGTTGCCCCGGGAAGGGGGGCGGTGCTCTCAGCGTCGGAGGTAGGCAAGCTGCCGAGGCAGGGGGACGTTGTTGCCGTAATTGTCCTCGCCGTAGCCGTGTTGTGCCAGGAGCTGAATGTCGCTCAGCACCCGCTTATCGCCCACGAACTGGGCGGTCACGTCGATGCCGATGTCGATCTTCCCCAAGGCCAGCAGCCGGGCGGTTTCGTTGGTGACTTTCTCCAGCAGGGTGCCTTCCCCCGCGCCGATTCGCTCGGGCAGCTCGAGCGGCTGCTCGTAGAGGACGAGTTTGCTCTTCTCCGCCAGGGCCAACACCACGCTGCGCACGATGGAAGCGGTATTTTCCGGCGCGCAATGCTCCGGCGCCAGGCCGAGGCGCACGATCTCCTTGGCCAGCCAGCGTCGCTTCTGGGCGTTGATCTTCTCGTTGGCCCGGAACAGGTCGAGCGACGAGCCGGCGTCGTACACTTCCTCCCCCAGCAACATCTGGACTTTGCTGCCATAGTGCAGGACCAGCTTGGCGATCAAGGTGGAAGGCCGCACGTGGAAGCCCCGGTACTTCGGGATGGGGACCTCGATCCGGCCGACTTCCGCATAGCGCTTGAGCATCTCCTGGCACAGGCTCACCGCCCGGCTCGTGTACAAATCGATAAAGGCGATGGAATAATTCGTCAATACCAGCAGCAGCGCGTCCGGCTCGACCAGGTGGCCCCGGAACGATGCGATCGAGCAGCGCTGCTTGGTGGCGTGCCGCTCGTAGTAGTGAGCGAACAGGGTGCCTGTGCGCAGCAGGTGGAGAACGACGCTGGCATGGCCCCGCAACACGGGCAAATCCGTATCCTGATGCTCCACTTGCGTTCCGGAGACATAGGTATCGTATTGCGACTGGAGGTTGTGGAATTGAAATTCGAGACTGCGGAGTCGTTCCTCGCTGAGGGCCGCCGCCGTGCGCACGGCGCTGTCCTGGGGCGTCGTGCGGCTGACGGCCCGGACGTCCTCGCACTCCGAAGCCAGGTTCAGGAACGCCGTGGCCAATAGGGTGACGGTCCCGGCGACCGTGTCGACCTGGCGCGCGCCGCAATCGTGCGGCAAGCGGCCTTTGGGCAGCGGTTCCCGGACAGCCTCGGCGATGTCGGTCTTCGGGGGCAGCTTCAGGCCCAGGTTCCGGGCCTCATTCAGGATCTCCTTCGTGGCTCGGACGAGGATCAAGCTGGCGAACTCCAGAGCCTCGTTCGTGGCGGCCTCGAAGTCCCGGTCCACCGCCATCAGGTGGTAGTGCGGGACGCGGTGCCGGATGTGGAGCAACTCGTAGCTGACGTCGGAGAACAGCTTGATGGCCGCCGTGATGGAACGCAGGCTGCACCAGTTGCAGCACTTGCTCGCGTCGTAGGTGTCGAGCAACTCCTCCAACTGCATCGAATACGAGTGCAGGTCGCCCAGCAGCGGGCGGGTCAGGACCTCGCGCGGGGCGGGGACGCCGGCGAGATAGTCGGCCAGGGCCAGCAGTCTTTGCGCACGCTTCTCGATCAGCTCGCGGATACTTTGCTCATGGACAAGATCAGCATCCATCATCGCCTGCCTTTGCTCCAGTCTGAGGGTTACGCGGGTAAACTATCTTCGCGACGGGTCCGGCGCCCTCTTGGCAAGAGGGATTACCTGCTTACTAAACCGGGAAGGGATATCGACCTGAAACAGCTTGCGATCCAGTTCCATGTTGACTTTCGGATCGGTGAGCTTGATTTCATACACGTCTTCCTCCGGCGTGACGGCTCGGACCTCGGCGGGGAGTCCGGTCTGGCGGTCGATCCAGAAGTCGATCGAGGTATAGTCGTCCTTGTAGACGGAATCCGGCTTGACCTTCAGATGGAGGTGCTGCCGGGGCGCGGGCTGGCCCGGCGGCTCGGCGACCAGCGCGATCCCGAACTGCTGGCGCAGATCCTCTACCTTGGAGAAGCCCAGCACCGGGACGTGCTTGCTGGCCAGCGAGAACGCATCGAGTGGCTGATTCGGCTCCGCCAACTGCCGGCGCGTCGCCGACTCCAACTGATAATCCACCTCCAGGAGCCAGACCCCGTCGAAGAGGTACTGCTGCCGGTAGGCTTGCGGCTTGTCCTCATCCTGTTGCAGCGTCTGAAAATCGATCCGCAGGGAGGACCGGTTGTCGAACTTGGCGTAGTAGAGCGCGCCGGTGCGACGCTGCTGGGATTCGAGTAACGGTTGTTTGAAGACGTAGTCCATGTTCACGCGGTAGGTTTTCAGTTCGGTGGCCCTGTCTTGGAGGCTTTGGAGCACCTTGTCAAGGGCATTCGGCTCGGGGGCGGCCTGGCGGGCCGGGCCGGCCGAAGGGGCGTCCGCACCGCAGGATGGCCCGGCGGCAAGACCGACAAACAATGCCGCTATCCAGATCACTGATTTACGCATCCATTCTCCTGTATCCCCGAGGGGATTCACGTGTGTGGTTGTGGTGGTCAACAATCGGCAACAATTCGAACAGGCCGGCAATGGTGAAATCCGCGTGCCGAGCAAATTCCTCGGCTCGTTCATGGTTGCTCAGCAGAACGGGAATGGCTCCGGCGGCGCGGGCGCAGAGCAGGTCGAACAGGTAATCGCCAACGACCACCGTCTGGGCCGGCTCCACGGCGAACCTGCGACATAAGTGCCGCACCCCAAAGGCATCAGGCTTCACGGGGCCGTCCTCACGACCTACGACGGCATCGAAGTGCAAGCCGTGTTTGATGGCTACCGCCCACGCGTTATCCTTGCGGTTGCGGGTCAGCACGCCGATCGGAATACGCCGCGCTTGGAGCCCGCTAAGCGTCTCTTTGGCTCCCACGTTCAACTTCGACTCGGCGACGGCCTTCTCCTCATGCGAGTGGAGAATCATCTCGGCACGCCGGCGCTGGGGAGGTGTCATCTTCTCCATCGCTTCCAGGATGGGTCCGCTGTTTCTCTCCAACCCCATTTCTTCCCGGATCACATCAAAATCCAAATACGGCTGCGTTATGGTTCCATCCAAATCGAAGATCACTGCTCTTATCGGCATACACAGGTTGCCTCTTCCGTCGAAGCGTCCGAAAAGTCGAAACCGACCTCGAATTTGCTCCCTTGCCTATCTATACGTTGTGCGGCGGGAGCAGTTTTGTCAAGCCTCGTTTGCAGCGTGCCCGTGAGGGCATAGAAGGAAGGTAAAAGGGAAAAGGTAAAAAGCGAGGACAGGAGTACAGCCGTCTGAACGGTGCCGTGTCTTCTTCCTTTTGCCTTTCTACCTTCTACTTTCTCTTCTAACGCCTTACGGTGTCCCTGCGAACGTATTATTTTGCCTGTTTTCTCAGCAGTTCGATAAGATACCGGGCCGCCTGGCTCAAGGGCCGCCCCTTGCGAACGATGACGCCGGTGGGACGGGTGAATCGCTCGTTCGAGAAGGGGATCGCCTTCAACGTCCCGCTGGCCGCCTCCTGGACGACGGTGGCCTGGGGCAGGATGCTCACCCCGGCGTTGATTTCGACCGCCCGTTTCACGGTCTCGACGTTGTCGAACTCCATCACGGGCCGCACGACCGTGCTGTACCGCGACAGGAGGTTGTCGATCCAAATGCGGGTGGGCACGTCCCTCTCAAAGGCAATGAAACGCTCGAATTGCAGCTTATGAATATCCACCTTGGATTCGCCGGCCAGCGGGTGTTTCGGGCTGCAGACCAAGACCAGCGGCTCCTCCTCGAACTCATAGACATCCAGTCTCTTATCCTTGGTGGGCGCGGCGACCAGGCCGATGTCAAATTCGCCGTTGAGGATCAACTCATAGACCTTGTCGGCGCTGAAGTACTCGATGTGCATGTTGACGTTCGGCCAGCGCAGCATGAACTTCTTCACGTAATCGGGCAGGCTGTGCATTCCGATACTGAAAATCGCTGCCACATAGATGCGGGTCTCGACGCCCGTCTTGAGGGCGTTCAATTCGGTCTTGAGCTGATCGTGCCGTTCGAGAATGTCTTTGGCCGCCTTGTAGAAGACTTGGCCGGCCGTCGTCAGCTCGATCGGTCGCTTCTTGCGGGCGATCAACTGGCACTTATGGGTCAGCTCGAGCTGCGCCAGTTGCTGGGAAATGGCGGATTGGCTCAGCAGGTGCTTCTCCGCCGTTTTGGAGAAGCTCCGGGAGTCCGCCAGGTCGCAGAAGATCTTTAGTGTTTCTATATGCACTATTAACCGCCCTAATGCCACATATCAGGATAAGATGTTTGCCCTGATTAGCTATCACCCCCCATAATATAAGAACCGCTAATGAATAGCAAGCCCCGTTTTCTTAAGGAGTCGCAAAATGAACCTGCTACAGCCCAATGCCAATGAGGCAACACAGACGATGAACCGCTCTCGGAGCGTGGCGCCGGTCTCGGGTATTTGTACCCGCTGCATCGACGGCTGCCGGGGCAACTGCGAGGTCTTTAAATCGACCTTCCGCGGCCGGGAAGTCCTGTACCCGGGTCCCTTTGGGACGTTGACCGCCGGCGCCGACAAGAATTATCCGGTCGATTATTCGCACCTGAATATCGCCGGCTACGCGCTGGGGGCCAAGGGTCTGGCCAGTGGCACGGTGGGGCACTCGGACAACACGCTGTTTCCGATGGTTAGCACGGAGACGGAGTACGGCGTCAGCAAGAAAGTGAAAATGCGCCTGCCCGTTTTCACCGGGGCTCTGGGTTCCACGGACATCGCCCGCAAGAACTGGGCGCACTTTGCCGCCGGCGCGGCCATTTCGGGCATTACGCTCGTTTGTGGCGAGAACGTCTGCGGGATCGACCCGGGACTCGAGTTGGATTCCAAGGGCAAGGTGAAGAAGTCCCCGAACATGGCCGAGCGCGTCGCCCAGTACCGCCGCTACCATGAGGGCTACGGCGACATGATCGTCCAGATGAACGTCGAGGACACGCGTCTGGGTGTTGCCGAGTACGTGGTGAGCCAGCTTGGCATCGAGTGCGTCGAGCTCAAGTGGGGCCAGGGGGCCAAGTGTATCGGCGGCGAGATTCAAGTCGATTCTCTGGAGCGGGCCCTCGAATTGCAGAAGAGAGGCTACCTCGTCACGCCGGACCCCTCCAATGAGGCCAACCAGGCGGCGTTCCGCGATGGCGCACTGAAGCACTTCGAGCGGCACTCCCGGCTGGGATTTGTCGATCATGAAGGGTTCAGGAAAGAGGTCGAGCGTCTCCGCAAGCTCGGCGCCAAACGCGTCACTCTGAAGACCGGCGCCTACCCGATGCGCGAGCTGGCGATGGCGATCAAGTGGGCGTCCGAGGCCAAGCTGGACCTGCTGACGATCGACGGCGCTCCGGGCGGGACGGGCATGAGTCCGTGGCGGATGATGCAGGAGTGGGGCGTCCCCACCTTCTACCTCCAATCCATGACGCAGGACCTCTGCCAGAAGCTGGCCGCCAAGGGGGCCTTTGTTCCCGACATTGCCATCGCGGGCGGTTTCAGCTCCGAAGACCACGTCTTCAAGGTCCTGGCGATGGGTTCTCCGTTCGTCAAGGCGGTCTGCATGGGCCGGGCCCTGATGATCCCGGGCATGGTCGGCAAGAATATCGGCGAGTGGCTCAAAGAAGGTCCCGATGCCCTCCCGAAGACCGTCAGCGCGTTCGGCAACACGGTCGAAGAGATCTTCGTCAGTTACGAAGACCTGGTGGCCAAGTACGGCAGGGACACCGTCAGGGAGATGCCGCTGGGCGCGATCGGCCTGTACACCTTTACGGATAAGCTGCGGGTCGGTTTGCAGCAGCTCATGGCCGGTAGCCGCAACTTCCGCGTCTCGACGATCAGCCGCCAGGACCTGATGGCGCTGACCCCCGAGGCTGCTCAGATCTCCGGCATCCCGTTCATCATGGATGCTTACAAGGACGAGGCGTACAAGATTATCGACGGCTGAGGCAGCACGCGAAAGCCTGTGGTAACAAAAGGGGCTCCCTGGCGACAGGGGCCCCCTTTTTGTAGGCACGCCTTGCACGCATTCCACGCGAGGATATAATGTTCTCCATGGCGGAAGTGGATGTGAACAAGGTGGTTCGCCAGCATCTGGAAATGGAAGGTTTCTTTACGGGCTTCGCGGTGCGAGGCAAGACGGAGGCCCAGGCTGCCCCTGCGCCGCGGGCCGATCTGCTGTCGACAGCCACATCAGCCCCAGTCCCAATTGCGAAAGCTAATTCGCAATCCGCAATTACGTCATCCCCGGCTGTGGCCGGCGGGCTTAATCCGCAATCCGCAATCCGCAATCCGCAATCGGCCGCGGATGCCGGCAAGGAACTGGCCGCCGTGGCGGCCGAAGTCGGGCAATGTCGCAAGTGCCAACTGGGGTCGATTCGGAGGAACTGTGTCCCCGGCGAGGGGCATCCGAGAGCGCGGATCATGTTCGTGGGTGAGGCACCGGGGGCGGACGAAGATGCCCAGGGCCGGCCGTTCGTCGGCAGGGCGGGGCAACTCCTCGACAAGATTATCGCCGCCTGTGGTCTCCAGCGGGAGGAGGTCTTCATCGGCAACATTTTGAAGTGCCGGCCCCCCGAGAACCGCGAGCCCCGGCCCGACGAGATCATCAACTGCCTGCCCTACCTGCAGAGACAGATTGAAGCCATTCATCCGGACGTCATCGTGGCCCTGGGAGGCCACGCAGCCAAAACCCTCCTGAATACCGTCAAGCCGATCGGCCAACTCCGAGGCCAGTTCCACGAGTATTACACCGGCCTCGGCCGACCGCCCATCCAACTGATGGCCACATTCCACCCCGCCTTTCTGCTGCGAAACTACAGTGAGCAGAACCGCCGCTACGTCTGGGAGGACATGAAGAAGGTTCTCACCGAGTTGGGCCTCCCGATCCCGGAGCGCGGCAAAGGTTGACGTGCCCGTTGTCGCGCCACGGTCAGTTAGGTCGTGCCTTTTTTGCTGAGTAGTTCTTGCAGCCGCTCCAACTCGCCGGACTTCATGTGGTAACTGTGCTCTGCGTCGGGGAACTTTCCCGCCTTGACGTCCTGGGCATACTGTCGAAATGCCTCCACGCATGGAGCGCGAAGATTGCCAAAAGCCTTGGCGAACTTGGGGGGATGTCCGATGGAAAGCCCCAGGATATCCGGGGCGATGAGAATCTGGCCGTCACAGCCCGGCCCGGAACCGCAACTGATCACGGGCACAGGGGATCCGCTCGTGATAGTCTGGGCAACTTCAGTGGCCGCGCCCTCAATGAGAAGGGCACTCGCCCCAACGGCGATCATCCGCTCGGCCAACTCGATCAGGGAGACGGCCGTTTCCACGGTGGCCGCCGCAGCATGGAATCGGCCTACCATCGCGACCCTCTGCGGCAGAATCCCAAGATGCGCCATCACCGGAATGCCACTGTCGCTGACGGCCCGCACCGTGTCCAGGTAGGCGGCAGTCGCTTCGATCTTGACCATCTCCGCACCGGCCTCGGTGAGAAAACGTCCGGCGTTGCGGATCGCCTGCCCCAGGCTCAGATGGTAAGATAGGAAAGGCATGTCCGCCACCAGATACGTATTTGGGGCAGCCCGGCGAACTGCGGCGGTGATGGCGACCATGAAGTCCATCGTTGCGGGCAATGTGGAGTCAAATCCAAGTACCACTTGTGCGGCGGAATCGCCGACGAGGATCATGTCCACTTGACTTTGGGCCACGAGAGAGGCTGTGGTATAGTCATAGCAACTGACTGCGGCAATCGGGCGGCGTTGCTGCTTCGCCAGCAGCAGATCGGCAATGGTGATGCGGCCGTTCATCTTTGACCGTTTCCCTGATAATTAACAACATTCCAGTTACAAGAACAGAACAAAACTCTCAACTTCCCCGTAAAATCGCTCAGTTGAAGGTCTAAAATATGACCATTTTGCAGCGGATCGACGAAAAAGTTGACCTTCTCATAATTTAATCCTTGAATTCCGGCGGGAAAAGCATAATTTTTTAATGGCTGCGCTTTTCACTAAAGTTTTCGCCGGGCGCTCTACGATCTAAGACATAGACGCTTTCGGGTGGACTGAAAATCCCGAAGGCCAACAAGTAGCTTTTCATCACCCTCCTCCGAAGCCAGATTCTCTTTGGAATCTGGCTTTTTTATGGCCGGCCCAACTGTGTACCTGGGGTATTTGGGAGCTACTGGAAACCGGATGGTTCGATGTCGTACTTACCCAATATTCAAGATCCGCATGACGATCTGTTTGGGAATACCGGTTGGCGTCTTTGCACGGGGATGGCGGTTGTGTTCTGCGAACGGCTCCGGTACCATGCTCCCGCAGGCCGCATGTTGCCGGTTCGCGGCGCGGCACGAGGCAGAGCCTTATGGAGTATGGACGGATGGTTCCTCGCATTGCACTGTCGAAGCATGGTCCCGATGTCTCGCGGATCGTCCATGGTCTTTGGCGCCTGGCCGAGTGGAACAGGAGCGAGCGGGAAACGGTCAGTCTTCTGCACGATTGTCTGGAGCAGGGGATCACGACCTTCGACCATGCGGACATCTACGGCGATTACACATGCGAGGAGCGCTTCGGAGCGGCTTTGGCCCAGTCCGGCGTCGACCGCTCGTCCATCCAACTCGTCACCAAGTGCGGGATCAAACTGGTCTCGACCAATCGGCCCCATCACAAGATGCACTGCTATGACACGAGTTGCTCCCATATCCTTGCCTCGGTGGAGAACTCGCGGAAATGCCTGCGGACGGATTACCTTGACCTGCTGCTGATCCACCGGCCCGATCCGCTGACCGACCCACGGGAGATCAACGAGGCCTTCGTCCGACTCCGGCAGTCCGGCAAAGTACACTATTTCGGCGTGTCAAATTTCCTCCCGTCGCAGTTCGAGTTGCTGGCTTCCAAGCTCGACGTGCCATTGGTCACGAATCAAATCGAGTATTCGGTGGTGCACTTGGACGCGCACGCGGACGGCAGCCTCGACCTGTGCCAGAGGCTGGAAATATGCCCGATGGCCTGGTCGCCCTTGGGGGGAGGCCTGCTCTTCCGAGACGACTTCGACCGGGCCAGGCGCCTCCGCGAGACCCTGCGACGGACGGGCCGGGACCTCGGCGGGGCCTCAATGGATCAAGTCGCCCTCGCGTGGATTCTCAAACACCCCGCCAGGTTCGTGCCCGTGCTGGGCACGGGGAATATCGAGAGGATCAAACGGGCGGTGGAAGCGCTGGACCTCGAATTGTCGGTGGAGCAATGGTTCGCGATTCGCCGCGATTCCCTGGGGCAGGATGTGCCATAGTCTTGCGAATCAGTGGTGCAACTCTGGACTGGAAAGGATGTGGCCCATGACATCGCTGAGCTTGGCACAGGCCACAGCGATGGTCGAGTCCGCCGCACCGTAGTACATGCGAAGCTCGTCTTTGTCGTTGTCGACGATGGCACCCGTTGGGAAGACGACATCGCCCACGTCGCCAACTCGTTCGTACTGGGTTTGTGGCCCGAGGATCCACTCGGCGCTGCGCCGGAGCATTTTCCACGGATGGTGCAGATCGAGCAGCACCAGGCCCAGCCGATAGATTTGACTGGCTGTCGTCACACGAACGCCATGATAGAATACAAGCCAGCCTTCGGGCGTCTCGATGGGCTGACAGGCCAAGCCGACCCGGTGTGAATCCCAGTAGGCGTGCCGCGTGTGGACGAGCAGTTGGTGGTCTCCCCAGTGCTTCAGATCGGGGGAGAGGCTCAGCCAGATATGGGCCTCGCCGCGTACAATCGGGCGGTGGATCAAGGCGAAGCGGCCGTCGAACCGGCGGGGAAACAGGCAGGCATCCTTATCCTCCGGCGGCAGCAGGGCTCCGAGCCGGGCGAACGTGTGAAAGTTCTTGGTGATGGCCAGTGAGACCAGGGGCCCGCCCTCGCTGAACGAGACGTAGGTCACCGCAAACTGCTTCTGCTCCTCCAGCCACACAATCCGAGCATCCTCCAGACCCCAGCGTTCTTCCTGGGAGTTAGGATCGGCGGTCAGCGTCGGATCGACGTCGATTTCCCAGTCCGTGAAGCCGTTCGGGCTGCGGGCGACCGTCAAGTGAGAGAACCCGCGCATGTCCTCGACGCGGGCCAGCAGGAGGGTCTGGCCGTCCACACCGGCCGCCGCCGGATTGAAGACGGCATTGGCGGGATAAGGCCAGTCTTCGGGCTTGAGAATGGGGTTGCCCTCATACCGTTTGAAAAGATCGTGTGCTTTTTTCTCTCTCTCACGGAACGGCATCGTCGCTCGCCCGCCACAATTCGGTTGATTCGTCGGCTCACGGTGGCCTGAATCTATAGCGGCGGCCGAACCGCGGAGTTCATTCACCACCCTGCGTTTTTCCGCGAGAGAAGCGCGCGACTTCCTTGCCGAGCTCATGCTTTGATGAGCTGTGTTTCGTAGAGAGCCTGATAAACGGGGCAACTCTGCATCAATTCTTCGTGCTGGCCCTGGGCGATGATCCGCCCCTCGTTCATCACGACGATGACGTCCGCCGCGATGACCGTACTGAAGCGGTGCGCGATGATGAAGGTGGTGCGGTTCTGCGTGACTTCCTCAATCGCCGTGTGGATCTTGGCCTCGCTCTCGGCGTCAATCTGGCTGGTCGCCTCGTCGAAAATCAGGATCGCCGGGTTCTTCAGAATGGCGCGGGCGATGACGATCCTCTGGAGCTGGCCGCCGCTCAATCCGATTCCCTGCTCGCCAATCACGGAGTCGTAGCCCTGGGGCAGCCGGCAGATGAACTCATGGGCATAGGCCCGTTTGGCGGCAGGGATGATCTCGTCCCGCGTGGCTCCCTGGCGGCCGTAGCCGATGTTGGCGGCGATCGTATCGTTGAAACTGATGATCTGCTGGGTCACCATGCCGATCTGGCTGCGCAGGCTCTGCAAGGTGACGTCGCGGATATCGTGGCCATCGATCAGAATGCGGCCGGCGTCAGGATCGTAGAACCGGGGCAGCAGGTTCGCCAAGGTCGTCTTGCCCGAGCCGTTGGGGCCAACGATAGCCACGTTGTGGCCCGCCGTGACCACCAGGTTGACGCCGTCGAGCGCCGGACGGTCGGCGCCGGGATAGGAGAACGTCACCCCTTGGAACTCAATGCTCTCCCGCACCGGCGGCAGGACGGGGGCATGGGGCCTCTCGATCTCGATCGGCTGGTCCAACACCGTGATGACGCGCTCGGCGGCGGCGTTCGCCTGCTGCAGTTTGGTCCAGATGTCGCTGGTCTTTCGCGTGGCCTCGGCCGCCGCCCCCAGAAGCATCAGCAGGGCCAGAAACGCCGTGCCATCTACCCCTCCGGTGGCGACCCAGCGCATGCCTACGACCAACGCGGCGCTGCCGGCAAACATGCCCAGCACCTCGAGCACGGGCTGCGTGGCGGCGTCCACTTTCGACATCTTCAGCACTTGCCGGAGCAACTGGTCATTGATGTTCTGGAACAGCTTCTGCTCATGCTGCTCCTGGTTGTACACCTTGATGACCCGCAGCCCGGCCACAGTCTCCTGCAGCTTGGCCAGCATCTGCGCGCTGGCAATAGAGGACCGCCGGGTCGCCCGTTTCATCCGGGAGCCGAAGGTCCCGAAGAGCACGAACACCAACGGGGCCCCGCCCAGAAACACAAGCGTCAACTGCCAGTTGATATACATGGCGACGCCCAGCATGAACAGGGCGTTCAGGGGTTCGCGCAGGGCCTTGCCCAACAGAACGCGCATGGCGCCGCCCATGATGACCGTGTCCCGCACGATCCGGCTGATCAGATCGCTGGGTTTCTCGTTGGCGAACACGCTGATGGGCATGCGCGTCAGGCGCTCGAACACGTCCACCCGCAGGTTGTTGACGCCGACCTCCACGATCTTCTGGCCCAGGTAGTCCTGGAAGTACTTGGCGATGCATCGAATGACCGTGGTCACGCCGATCAGCAGCACGATGAGCAAGACTGCCTTGATCTTGTTCTCGGCGGTCTGCTCGCGGGGCAGGAACCCGACGAGCCATTGGGCGCTGCGTACAGCGGTTACCCCTGTCTGCCATTGCAGATGCTTGAAGCCTTTCCCGTCGGGTGCCGCCAGAGTCGCCCGGTTGTGGGGAGTCTTCATCTCCGTGGGCAGGGATTGCACGGAACCGCCCTCGGTGCGCTTCCGCTCGATGAGGACGGTGGCTTGCCGGGCGGCGGCCAGCTCTTGTAGCAATCGCGCGTAGGGAACGTTCGGATCCCGTGCCCGCAGGTTGTTGACGTCGGCGATGAAGTCCCGGGGGCGAACGTCGGCCTGGGCGGCCAGACTATCCTCGTGCACTTTCGTAACCAACAGGTGGGTGCGAAGAGACAGTCCCGGCCCATCATCGGTCAGCTCCTGCGGGGCGGGGGCGTGAAACTCCAGTCCGTAGTAATACTCGCAAGCCTTGCGATCCACCCAGCCGTGCAGACCCTCCGTGGTGATCATGACCTTCAGGAGCGGGATGACCGTCACGACACTCAGGGACAGCATCACCGCAATGGCAATGGCGCTGAGCACGACGACAACGATCCGCGGCCACTGCGGCCAGACATACCTGAGCATTTGTGCAAAGGCCTTCATCGTGGCATATTTCTCCGACTGCTACCTTGTATTCGGGACCGCTTTCCGGGCGCGCGCGCCCGGCGGGCTCAGCGGCTCCGCAGACTAACCCAAAGGGCCCCACATCTTCAACCGACGAGCACGCTAACAGAAGGGCCTCCACCGGTCAAGCCCAAAGACCCCAGCGGACGTGTGGCGACGTGCAGCTCGCGACGATTCCGCGGCACGTTAACGCAGAATCAGCCTGCCCTGCATGGTGTTCCACGCGTCGTCGCCGGGGTTGAAAATCAAAGTGAACTCCAAGTCGTTCCCGTGCCACCACTTTGGCGCGAAATGAAAAATGCTGACACGCTGATTTTCCTCGGGCGGGATGAACGGGGCATGGTCGTGCAGGTACGCCACCGTCCGCCAAGGGCCCCACGGCTCCGGCGCCTCGCACAACGCAAAGTGTCCGCGACTGTCCCTGGGGTTGTACAGGCACAGGTACTTGCGCAGCCCGACATGGTAGCTCACACTCACCACTTTGATGCCGTTTCGATCCTCGAACGCGTGGGTACGGGCGGTCATGTCGCGGGTCCACTGCGGAGGGCCATTCTCCCCGTGTCCGGCGAACCATTCGTACGCCTCCTTCGCCAGAACTCGCTCCCGCGGCACGCGCGCCAGGTCCACGCGTCCCGGCACTTCGTGGATCCAGTTGCGCGGCCGGTCAGGCGGTTTCGCGAGCCGCGTGAAGTATACGTAGACGTATTCGTCGCGGGCGCCCTTGAAATCTTTGCCGAAGTTGAGGAAGGCCCCGGCAAAGAGCCGGTCCTGCATGGTCCATCTCCAGTCGCACAAGCGCCAGGAACGCGCGTGATCGTACGACACCGCCACCCGCGTTTCCGGCACGCACAGCGACCCCGGTCCGGCCACCATCATATAGAGCACACCACCGACGCAGAGCATGCCGGTTCCCTTGCCGGTGAACTGCGCAGGGTTCTCGGCCTGATACCCGCCCCAGACATTCACACCCTGGTAGCTGTCGAAATCGCCTTCAATCCGGGCCACACCCAGCGACACCCGTGCCGGTCCCTGCTGAGCTTTCGCGCCAGTCGCCCCGAATCCGGCGCCGTCACCGAATGCCGCGTACTGGTGATCGTCGTCCGCCCACGTGATCGGCCAGATGTCACTGCCCGGCGCCTCGGTTCGCCGCGTCGAGATGTCGAATGCGACCCCGGCAATCGTTTCGCTCAACGGATAGGGACATGGTGCCCAGGATGTATTGGCAGGTCCGCTTTGTTCCGCCCCGACTTCCTCCTGGTTTCTCTGTCCGGCTGCGAGTGCCGCCGCTCGAACATCCGTCGCACAGACCAGGAGAATTGTCAGAATGATACCCATCTTCACCACAAGTATCAGTATGCTGCCCAACAGGATCATCGTCAATCACCGACCCACTCGATCATGATGGTAAAGACGTTGACATCCGCGTCTGGTGGCGATAGAAGAGGCGCGGCTGGGGTCAGGGGCTCCAGCAAGTCATCAATGTGGGGACTACCTATGAGCACAACGAAGCATCGACGCGTCTGTACTCCGGTCGGTTCATTGGCCGAACTGCCCAGGAAGTTGACCTTGGGGATGCTATTGGTGGCCAGCCTGTGCGGCGCGGCTCAGGATGCAGGTCCAGTGGCGCCGAAGCCGCTGTATCGCGACCCCGTGTACGACGGGGCGGCGGACCCGGTCCTGGTATGGAACCGCGTGGAACACAGGTGGTGGATGTTCTACACGAATCGCCGCGCGAACACTCTGGGCCTGCCAGGGGTGTCGTGGGTACACGGCACCCGCATCGGGATCGCGGAATCGCCTGACGGCGGGGCGACGTGGAAGTATCGGGGTACGGCCGACCTGCCCGTAGGGGACCGGGGCGACACGCACTGGGCACCTGACATTGTCTTCCACGACGGCACGTATCACATGTTCCTCACCTTCGTGCCCGGCATCCACAACGACTGGTCGGGTGAGCGTCGCATCGTGCACTTGACGAGCCCGGACCTGGTGAAATGGAGGAACGAAGGCCAACTTCCCCTCACTTCGGACCGTGTGCTGGACCCCTCGGTCCTGCGGATGCCCGACGGCACATGGCGGATGTGGTACAACGACGAGAAGGCCGGCAAGACGATCTTCCTGGCCGAGAGCCCCGATCTGAAGACCTGGACCGACCGGGGCAAGATTTCGGACGACAAAGGCGAGGGGCCCAAAGCATTTCGTTGGTCCGGCTACTACTGGCTCATCGTGGACCAATGGGAGAAAGGCTTGGCGGTGTACCGTTCCCCCGATGCGCGCGACTGGACGAAGCAGCCCCAGAGCCTGCTTGTGACTCCCGGGACCGGCGAAGACGACAAGGTTCACGGCGGTCACGCCGACGTCGTGGTTTCAGGCGATCGGGCCTTCCTCTTCTACTTCACTCATCCGGGCCGGCGACCTGACGCTCCCAAGACCGACACCGAACAGCGGCGCAGTTCGATCCAAGTCGTTGAGCTCAAGCAGGAGAACGGCCAACTGACCTGCAACCGTGACCAGCCCACGCACATCCGGCTGGCTACACCCACCATGCAATAGAGGACTTTCGCAACCCGGTGGAAATGCTGAGGGTAGCTGCCGGGCGTTTCATCGCGGCCAAGGCTGCTACTCCAACCACTGGTAGTGCTTTTCAATGAATTTCATAGTCCTGTCATACTTGTCGCGGTATTGCTCAGGTGACGACATCTTCATGTCACAAAGCATTGCGAGCAGGGGGCTTGGGAAGTTGGCGGCCCCATCCTGGAATCGGTATACGAGCACCTCTTGGCCACGCAAGGCACGCATGGGAATTTCGTCAGATTGGACAAAATCACCGATGGGCGAGACACCGTACGACTCGATCTTCTTGATTGCAGTTGGGGTCAGGATTAGGCCGATCCAATCCTGGTCCTCTGCATACTGAAACGCCTCAAGAAAGCCTTTCCCAATGAACGATCGCTTGTCTTGTGATCGTATGAGCGGACCGACTGTGATCGCACCTCTCAGCGGGATTGGCAGGGAAATGCAGGAATAGATGAAGTGCTTGGCTGCGGCTTGGATCATGGCATATGATCCTGGAGAATCATCGGGGCAGAACATGAGAAACGTATCCGAGAACCAGCAGTAATCAATATGACCCGGTGTGTAGCTAAAGTTGTCAGATTTCTTCTGTAAGTGTTCTATGGCCTCCTCGTACTGGGCGCGTATATAAAGAGCCTCGAAATCGTCTTTGCCTACGTCGATCAAATTCTTGAAGCCAAGGATGTCGAAGCAGGCAAGCCAGCAGTCTGATATGATCCAATCCATGGCCTTGTCAAATGATTGCATGGTAGACCTCGACTGACTTCAAAGCTCCCAGGGGTCAACTCGCCACTCTTCACGCAAGTACGCCTGGACCGATGCCACGTGTGCCGGAGCCTCCCAGAGCACGCCGGGCACGGGTCCCTCGGGTCCTACACGACCTATGGTTTTGCTCGTGAGCCGGCGGCTTTGTGATTGGTGAGATCCACGGTGTCGTGTTTTCGCTCTTGTTGTCTCTGTCGCAGCAGGGCGGCGAGTTTACCCAGATCATGTCCACATTCACGCATGATCTGGTCTTTGGCTTTCCAAACTTGCTCGATAATCTCATCTTTCATTTGCCTCTTCTCCCATCAATTCCAGGGGTGTGCAAATCTCGGGCAACGAGTATCCCTCTGATCGGACGGTGGCTCGGATAGCCGGTATCATTTCCGCGTTGTCGATGTGGCGGCAATTCCACGTTAGGAGATAGTCCATGTGATGCACGGCAGCCAAAGCAACGTGGAGCGCATCCCCTGCGGCATTCGCGGGGATCGCCTCGTGATCCACCAGCATCTGTGCCAACGCAAGTGCGGAGTCTGTGATTTCAACGAGACGTAACGGTTTGAGGCATTCCAGACGACGCTGCGCAGCCGCATCATCGCCGCGGGAAGCCTCTTCCACCGTCAGTTCGGAGGTATACAAGTCGAAGTCATGCCGCCGGTGGTCCCACCAAGCAGCAGTGATCTCCTGCCAAGCCGCGGCCAGCAGATCGCGAGATGGTCTGGCCGTCAGATAGCTGACAACACTGGTTTCAACGTAGACCCGCTTCTTCACATTTGGCTCCCGAATCTTCACCTTACGAGGCCGCCGTGGTGCGGTCAGGCCGCTCATAATACATGTAGTCTATCCTACGCGTCCTCGTGGGTAAAGCCCTAACCGCTGGCCCTCATGGTTGACGCCTCCTCGGGCCATGTCGAGGCTCGTTGCTCGTGCCTCGTTCTGGTGGGCAAAAAAACGTTGACAGGGTCGGCGGGGGGCGGTAGAAGCGGTAGAAGGGGCAGGGCCGGGGCCAGAGGGCCTTCGGGAAAGGCCCCGAACGTGACAGGTCGCGTTTAGGAATCCGAGTCGCTGGTCGTTCGTGTGGTGGCTACGCATGTGTGCAACAACGCATCCACGCAGATACGCATTGACGCGTCTACCCATTTACTCATTCGTTGTCGGGGGCATGTATGAAGATCGGATTTAACATGTTGCTGTGGACTCCGTTTGTCACGGAGGAGCACTTCGGGACTCTCCAGAAGCTCAAGGCTACCGGCTATGACGGCGTGGAGGTGCCCCTGTTCCTGGGGGACGTGAAGCACTACCAGAAGGTCGCCAAGGCCCTCAAGGACAATGGGCTCAAGTGCACGACCTGCACCGTCATGCCGGACGCGGAGCACAATCCGATCAGCGCCGACGCCAAGAGCCGCGCCGGGGCGGTTGAGTATCTCAAGTGGGTGATCGACTGCAACGCCGCCCTGGGTTCGGAGGTCTTGTGCGGGCCGTACTATCAGCCCCTGGGCAGCAAGTTCTTCAGTGGCACCGGGCCGACCGATCAGGAGAAGGAGCGGGCTGCCGAGGTGCATCGCCAGATCGCCGACTACGCGCAGAAGGCCGGCGTGGTGCTGGCCATCGAGTGCCTGAACCGGTTCGAGTGCTATTTCCTCAATACGATCGCCGAGGGTGTCGAGCACGCCAAACGGGTCAATCACCCCAACTTCGGCGTGATGTACGATTCGTTCCACGCCAATGTCGAGGAGAAGGACCCGGTCGGCTGCCTCAAGCAGAACGTGAAAATGATCCGGCACGTCCACGTCTCCGAGAACGACCGGGGCACGCCCGGCAAGGGACATGTGCCGTTCAAGAAGATTTTCAAGACGCTGCGATCGGGCGGTTACGACCGGTGGCTGACGATCGAAGCCTTCGGGCGGAGCATGCCGGAACTGGCCGCGACCACCTGCATCTGGCGCGACGTCTCCGCCAGTCCGGAGGAATGTTATCAGTTCGGCTATAAGACCATTAAAGAGGGCTGGGAAGCCGCCGCGTGACGACACACGGGAAAGGTGCGAAGTGTGAAGTGTGGTAGGGGCAACCCCCGGTGGTTGCCCTGACCTGTTCGGGCAGGCACAGGGGCCTGCCCCTACTTGAAACTTCAATCGTCAAGGAGCCAGAGATGAAAGCAAATGCTCTCCCTAAACTTCACAACGCCATGTGGCCCGGGTTGGTTGGCAAAGGAGATGGGCCAGGCCAGGAGCCGCCGATCAGTCTCGAACGCATGCTTGAACTGACCGCCGGCGCCGAGGTGAACGGCCAGCAGTTCGATGGGATCGATTACTTCCTGTTCCTGCCGCACACGGACCCCAAGGCCAGCGACAGTCAACTGAAGAAGATCGCCGACCTGATCCAGGGATACGGTTTCAACGTCGGCTCGCTGGTCGCCCCGGTTTGGCCCGGCACAGTCGGCGATTCGGCGATGCGGGACACCGCGGCCCGCAAGAAGTTCCTGGACGCTGTGAAGCTGGCCTGCCGCATCGCCGGCGTGTTTAACAAGCATGGCGTGCGCCAGTACGGCGTGATCCGGATCGACTCGGCAGAATTCGGCGTCGCCGAATGGCGCAAGGACCCCAAGGCAAACACCAAGAGAATCGCCGAGACGTTCCGCGAAGCGGCCAAGATCGCCGCCGGTCACGGCGAACGCCTGGCCGCCGAGGGCGAGATCTGCTGGGCCGGCCTGCACAGTTGGAGGGCCATGCTGGATCTCTTGGAGGCAGTCGGAATGCCGGAGACCCTTGGCTTCCAGGCCGATATGGCCCACACATATCTGTATTTAATGGGCTACAATGCGCCGGAAGCCGCGCTGCTGAAGCCCGGGTATTCAGACAAAGAGTTCTACGCCGCCTACGAAACGATGGTCGACAAGCTGCGCCC